>SKHH01000208.1 GCA_007117055.1 Lishizhenia sp.
AAGTCTTGGTTTTGAATTTTCAATGAATCCACATAGCTTTCTCTCTCCATCGCTGAATACACGACATCCATTCTTTCTGTTAATTTACGTTCTGTAAAATTCGGATTTATATCTCGGTAGTAAAAAAACATAAAAACAGAAACAATTAAGGCATAAGGAGCGGCAGCCACCATTGCACTTTTAATATCCGAAAAGGCAGATCCTTTCCCAAACCCTTCCTTCTTTTTTTCTGCATACAAGCCTAAAGCGATAGCAGCTAATAAAAAGAAGTTATTAATTAAACCTGTGACAAAGATGTCCTCTTGAAACCAATCTAGGTAGAAGAAAGCTAATTTCACACCAATCCAAGAAAAAGCGAAAAACAATGCTATTTTAAGTGCCGACTTCATGAGTTTTTAACTGTTCATTGAAGCAAGAAACTCCTCATTCGATAAAGTATTTTGCATGTGTGTCTTCATAAATTCCATTGCTTCTACAGGATTCATATCCGCCAAATGTTTACGTAATAACCAAACACGTTGTAATATATCCTTATCCATAAGTAAATCCTCTCTTCTCGTTCCAGAGGATAAAATATCTATTGCAGGGTAAATTCTACGGTTAGCAATTTTACGATCCAATTGAAGCTCCATATTACCTGTACCTTTAAACTCCTCAAATATCACCTCATCCATTTTAGAACCTGTCTCAGTTAGAGCAGTTGCAAGAATAGATAAAGAACCTCCGTTTTCTATTTTACGCGCAGCCCCAAAGAATCGTTTTGGTTTTTGAAGTGCGTTAGCATCAACACCTCCCGATAACACTTTACCAGATGAAGGAGAAACTGTATTGTAAGCACGGGCTAAACGCGTAATAGAATCTAGTAAAATACAAACGTCGTGTCCACATTCCACCATTCGCTTCGCTTTTTCTAGCACCATATTAGCAACTTTCACGTGTCGATCAGCAGGCTCATCAAACGTAGAGGCTATTACCTCTGCATTAACATTACGTGCCATATCCGTCACCTCTTCTGGTCGTTCATCAATTAACAAAATAATCAAATATGTTTCAGGGTGATTAGCTGCAATAGCATTTGCTACATCTTTTAATAAAACTGTCTTTCCTGTTTTAGGCTGAGCTACAATCATTCCACGTTGTCCTTTACCAATTGGTGCAAACAACTCCATGATTCTAGTAGACATACTTTCCTGGCGATGACCAGTCAATTTAAATTTCTCATCTGGGAAAAGAGGAGTTAAATATTGAAAAGGAACTCTATCTCTAATAAAAGAAGGTTCTCTTCCATTGATGGAATCCACCTTAACTAATGGAAAAAACTTTTCTCCTTCTCTGGGTGGTCGAATCGTACCGTAAACAGTATCTCCCGTTTTTAAACCAAAAAGTTTAATTTGACTTTGACTCACATAGATATCATCAGGAGAGGGTAAATAGTTATAGTCGGAGGAACGCAAAAAACCATACCCATCTTGAATCACCTCTAGTACTCCTTCAGCAGAGACTATTCCAGACAACTCATAACGCATTTCATCCTCTTTATTATTCCTATCGTTATTCGAGCGTTGATTATTTGAATCGCTTCTCGAGTTCCTATCCTCTCTATTTCTGCGTTCGTAATTTCTTCTTTGCCGCGGAGGGTGCTCTTTATTATCTGTTGTATGTTTTTTATTCTCTCCAGTCGTTTCAGAAGTATCTGCTTCCTTATCCGATGAAGAGAATAAGTCTCTTCCCCCCGATTTTTCGGACTTCTCCTCTTCTGATTTCTTTAAAAATCTTCTTTTTGGTCGTTTATCAGAAGTCGAAGATTCTTTTTCAGGGGCAACAGTATTCGTTTGTTTACTTTTATCTTCAGTTTTTTCCGTAGGCTTAGCAGATGATTTTTCTTGGGTTTGTCCCCCATTCGCAATCAATTCAATCAATTCCGCTTTTCGAAAAGACTCTACTCGCTTAACACCAATCGTTTTTGCAATTACACGTAATTCAGGTAATTTTTTACCCGCTAATTCTTCTTTGTTCATCTATGTGAATTAAATATGTAAGAAATTTCTAGAAGTAATTTGTTTAATTATTTTAGCTCTAGGACACCGTAAGAACTTACAGCGGTGCAATAATACACAATAATATTTAATATATCCAAATTCCATTGGTTATTTTTTTAAACGAGGAAACTAAAAAAATTAAATCAAAAATCTCCTCCATCTACAGGGACAATTGGCGGCGCCTTTTTTTTGTCATTTTCTGTACGGCCGAACTTATAAGACATGTTTAGATAAACTCTCCTGGTCTCCCATTTATACATAGACTCTTGCGTAAAAGGACCATCAGTAACCTCCAAATAAAAACCTTGTTCATCAAAAATATCAGTAATTCGAACCCCTAACGATAATTTCTTATTTAAAAATGTTCTATTTATACCAATATCTATACCTGCATAACGCTGGTAAAATCCTTGAACAGTAAAAGTTGGAGCTATATACTGTCCATTTAACTGAATGGTAGTTGATCCATCCCATAAAGTGAAGGTACTATTAAGTTTTAAACTATAACTAAAACCACTATTACGTAAGTCCACGCCATTAACATTAGCCGCTAAACGGGTTTCATAACCATTAAACGACAGAATGTTTTTCCACCACTTGAAAGGAGAATAAATTCCAATCATTTCAACACCAAAGTCATAGCTTTCATCAATATTTGCAAATGAATTCACACTAACTCCATTTGGAAAAAATTGTCGTACACGCTGAATTTTATCGATGGTTTCCCGAAAGTACAAAGAACCTGATAAGGTTAACTTATCCCAAGATTTTTGATACCCTAAATCAAAAGAATTGATATATTCTGGCTGCAGTGCTGGATTTCCTTGCCTAAGGTTTAAAGGATCGCTATAAACGGGAAAAGGGTTTAAATGCCATGAATTAGGACGATTAATTCTTCTACTATAACTCAACGACCATTCCCCTTCTTTTTTTTCGCCGTAGATAATATGAGCTGAAGGAAAGAAACTGAAGTAATTGTTTTCAAAATCTTCGTTTGTTGTCAATAATTGAGGGCGCGTTAACGCTTGTTCGAGGCGAGTACCTACTTGATATTTAAAATCGCCAACAGCATGAGCGAAAATTCCATAAACAGAAAATATATCTTCATCAAATACAAACTCATTAATTACATTCTCATCGGGAATAATTTGACCTGAAACGGTATCAAGAAACTCTAAGTAGTTATCTCTATAAACACTTCTAATAATTGCTTTAGCCCCTGTTTCATAGCGCATATAATCGTTAATATTTCTTTGTACATCACCACTTCCAGTGAAGGTGCTAGTTTTATTTAAACCGTCTTGAAATTGATAGAATCTGTTGTTTTCAAAAGGCAAACCGTTTGCACGATAAAAGAACTCCTCATACTCCCCAAAAGAATAAGACTCTCCAATTGATTGGGTTGCAACAGCAATAAAATCTCCGTTTCCGTCTCTAAAATCTAATTTATAGTCTGCATTTGCATCAAAGCTCCATCTGTTTCTTGGATCAATAGTTGACCGCACCCAGTACCTATTTAATACGTCATCAAAACTTTCTAAATTCAACTGATTTCCAGTTCTGATTCTATCGTTATACGTTCCACTTACGGATACACCAATGACTTGATTAGTATCAATAAAGTAGTCCATACCAACCTTACCAGTATGTGATCGACGTGTATCCGTTCCTGATCTATCCTGAAACAAGTTTATAATCGTATCCGAATTAACTCCAAAACGATCATTCATATTATTGCGATACCCCTCTCGATAACGAAATGAATAATTCGAGAAAAAATTAAACTTTTCATCACGTATATTAAAATTCAGGCTTCCATTATAAAGATGTCCAGTTCCTGCGGATAAATCAATACTTGTATTTACTCCTCTGAGTCTATTTTTCTTTAGAACGATATTAATTATCCCAGCCGTTCCATCCGGATCATATTTTGCAGATGGATTGGTAATTAACTCTATTCTTTCGATGGCACTCGCAGGAATTCCATCTAAAGCCCCTTCTGCACCGCGGGACATGGCACTTGGTCTACCATCAATTAAAATTGTAACATTTCCACTACCACGAAGCGAAATATTCCCATCATTGTCAACCTCCACCGAGGGGATATTATTCAAGATGTCTGTTGCATCCCCCCCTTGAGAAGTCATATCTTCTTCTGTAGAGTATATTTTTTTATCGAATGAGGTTTTAATCACTTCCTTTTCTGCTCGAACCACCACCTCATCAAGCTCTTGACTAGAAATAGGTGTTACGAAAACCTTACCGAGGTCAATTTTAGATTTTTTTGCACTTAATTCTATGTTATCAATAACGTACTCCTCATATCCAAAAGCAGATACAATAACATAATAGTTTCCATAAGGCACATCTGTAAACTGAGCTAAACCAGTTTGATCTGTGTAAGCACCAGAAACAACAGAAGAATCAGAAATAGTAAAAAACCGAACGTTTGCGTATTCAACCGCATCTTTATCTTGGTTCTCTACGACCAACTTCAACCTAACTGTTTGCCCCAGAATAGGAAAAGAAAAAAAAAGTAACAAAAACAAACTATATAATCGCATAATTATTCTAAGAGTGAGCCAAAGTACAAAATACCATCAAGGAACAAATTAAATTAGTGTAAAATATTGAGAAGAGTAAGCTCTATACATCTGCTCTAATTTTATCTAGCAATGCATTAAGAGTTTGAGCCTCTTCAAATGAGAGACTTCCCTCAAGGTTAATTTCATCAAAATGTGGATCTATACGATCAAGAAGCTTTTCCCCTTCTTTAGATATTTTTAAGAATACAATTCTTCTATCGCTATCACACCTTCGTCGTTCTACCAAATCCTTAGTAATTAATTTGTCTATTAAACGAGTAGTATTAGGAGATTGTTCTAACATACGTTCTTTAACCTTTTTAATGTTCAATTCAGATTTTGCGCCACGTAAAATTCTCAAAATATTGAATTGTGGTAAAGACAGTCCAAAATTTGCTAATTGATTATTTTGTCTATTCATCATCCAGTTAGATGTATATCTGATATTCACAATCGCCTTGTGATGCTCACTTTTAAAGCGTGCATTAATTCTTTCGTTAATTCCCATGGTACAAATATAGTTACCTAGGTAGTTTTTGTCAAGAGTGTTGAGTATTGAGTGTTGAGTATTGAGTGTTGAGTAGGGAGGTTCGAGGTTTGAGTAATGTGTGTTGAGACTCGAATTTTTGGGTTTTGATCGTTTGTATTACTCTAAAAACATAGTACTTAAAAAAAGAGTAACAAGCCAAAGCTCAGTACTCTTACTTTAAGACAATGTGGAGCTGGAGGGGTTCGAACCCTCGTCCAAACAACGAAGCAACTAGCTTTCTACATGTTTAGTTGATGATTAGGTTTTCGACTAGAAGCTGGACATCAACACCCTACTTTTAGCTTAACTTCTACTTGTCTCACTTGCATTCAGAAGTCGTTTGCAAGCCAGTCTTATTTTGTTGATTTTCCGTTATCCAAATCTTATAAGACAGAAGACTCGGCGGAAAACTCGTCCCTCTTACTGTTCTTCGGAGTGGATTAAGCGTAATAACATTCTGTTATTATGCTGCGAGAGCGTATGACGTATTGTCAATTATTGTTTGTGACCAGAGATTAACGAGACTCACCACACGGCTCGACATGCTTACACTAATCACCTACTATTGCTGTCAAATCCAAGTCAGCCCCGCAAGAAATTAGAATACAAAAATACAAAAAAAATCCCGATTGTAGCAACAACCGGGATTAAATATTAAGTCGAGATTGGATTACTCCTTTCCGTCCATTTTATCTTTTAATGCAGCCAACGCATCTAAATCTCCAAGAGTAGATTTCTCAGCGTTTTTATTGATATCTTGCACTGCTTTAGAAGTAGAACCTCCTTTAGCTCCCTTACGAGATAAAGGCTTATCTTCCCCTTCTTCAAAAGTTCTAACGTGAGAAACAACAATCTTCTTTCCTTCTTTGTTAAATTCGATAACTTTGAAATCCAATTGCTCTTCTACTTTAGCATTAGATCCATCTTCTTTACGCATGTGTTTAGAAGGACAAATTCCTTCTACACCGTAAGGCAAGGAAACAATACCACTCTTATCTTTCAAGTCGATAATTGTACCTTGGTGAACAGATCCTTCTCCAAAGATTGTTTCAAATACATCCCATGGGTTTTCCTCTAATTGCTTGTGACCTAAAGAAATTCTTCTATTTTCCTTATCAATCTCAAGAACAACTACTTCCATTTCCTCTCCTACTTTACAGAATTCAGAAGGATGCTTGATTTTTTTCTGCCATGAAAGATCAGAAATATGAATTAGTCCGTCTACACCTTCCTCTAACTCAACAAATACACCAAAGTTTGTAAAGTTTCTAACTTTAGCTTTGTGTTTAGATTCTACTGGATAACGTCCTTCAATTTCTTCCCATGGATCTGGCATCAATTGCTTAATACCAAGAGACATTTTACGCTCCTCTCTATCTAATGTTAGAATAACAGCTTCTACTTCATCCCCAACGTTTAAGAAATCTTGGGCTGTTCTCAAGTGTTGTGACCAGCTCATTTCTGAAACGTGAATTAACCCCTCAACTCCAGGAGCGATTTCAACGAACGCACCGTAATCAGCTAACACAACAACTTTTCCTTTCACTTTATCCCCAACGTTCAAGTTAGCATCTAAAGCATCCCAAGGATGTGGTTGTAATTGCTTCAGTCCAAGTGCAATTCTCTTCTTATCATCATCAAAGTCAAGAATTACAACATTTAATTTTTGGTCTAATTCAACGATTTCTTCTGGGTGATTTACTCTACCCCAAGAAAGGTCTGTAATATGGATCAATCCATCTACACCACCTAAATCGATAAACACACCGTAAGATGTAATATTCTTAACTGTACCTTCTAATACTTGACCTTTCTCAAGTCCAGAAATAATTTGTTTTTTCTGTTCTTCAAGTTCTGCCTCAATAAGTGCTTTGTGAGAAACAACAACATTTTTGAATTCTTGGTTAATTTTAACCACTTTGAACTCCATGTTTTTCCCAACGTACACATCGTAATCACGGATTGGTTTCACATCAATTTGAGAACCAGGTAAGAACGCTTCGATACCGAATACATCCACAATAAGTCCGCCTTTTGTTCTGCATTTTACAAAACCAGTAATTACCTCTCCCGTCTTTAATACTTCGTTTACACGATCCCATGCGTGATGCATTCTAGCCGTTTTGTGCGAAACAACAAGCTGACCGTTTTTGTCTTCTTGAGATTCAACATAAACCACTACTTCATCACCCACTTTTAAATCTGGGTTGTAACGAAATTCGTTGATTGGAACAACTCCTTCTGATTTGTAGCCAATGTTTATCACTACTTCTTTTTTCGTGATATCCACTACTACACCTTTCATCACTTCTTTCTCATTGATCGAAGTTAATGTCGCTTCATACTTATCTGCGTATTCAGCATGTTCTGCTTGACTGTAACCATCATTTGCTAATGCTTCCCAGTCAAAATCAGGATTTCCCTGATTGTTAATTTTGTTTTCTGCCATATTGGGCATGTTTAAATTGTATTTCAAACTCCCCTAAAGATTTGAAAGTGTTAATAATACGTCGTCTAAATTAGAGGAAACGACTTTTAATTTGGGGTGCAAATGTACAGACTAAATATTTGAACACCAAAAGAATCTTTAATAAATACACCTTCTTTCATGCAATTAATCAATTAAATAGGAAGGAAATCACTAAAAATCTAAAGAAAAAGACCTTATTTGTTTATAATTAGCTTTTCGTATGGCTGCTTGAATAATTTGTTTTGCATCCCGATCTTCTGGTTTATATTCAATATTAGAAAGCCAGTCTTCTACTAGATTCTCTGCACTTTTAGCTGAGACATAACCAAAGCCTTTGTATACGCCATATTCTACTAAGACCAAGGAAATTTCTCCTTTTTTTCTTCCTATATCAATTAAGAAAAAACAATCATTTTCAAATTGTATCTTTTCTAAAAAACGTTGAATTCTCGCATTATATAACTCTGGATTTTCGTCCCCAATACAGGCTCCTTTACAAACTCCAATTTGTTGATCGAAACATCCATATTTAGAAGGATATAAACCTGTTAGCTTTTTACATAGACGATATTTTTCAACTTGTTTTTCCAAATACCTCACAGCCTCATCTCTTCGCTCAAAAGACAGCAATGGCAGACTGTTTTTTTTCATAGTTCTATCAATATACAGATTAAGATATCCTTTTCCATCCTCAAAGGAGTACAAGCCATAAACACATTTATTTTTAACGAGCCTTCGATTAAATTTCGGTCGGTGTTTTTTTATCTGTTCAGACTCCAATAAAAGTGCTATTAATTCAGAACCCGTTTCCATAACATCAACTTTGGCAATACTCTCTCTCAATAACACGGCTTTTTTGGAACGATTATTCTTTAAGTGTTGTACTACCCTAGACTTTATATTTTTACTCTTACCGATATAAATAAGTTGTTCATCTACGTCATAGAAATAATAAACTCCCGGCTTGGAAGGCAATGACTCTATTTGAGCTAAGTCAAGTCCAGGATGCAATAATTTTGGGTTTAACTCTTTCTGTATAAAGGAAGATAAGTCTCCATTCAATTTTTCATACATCAAAGCAAACAATTCTGAAGTGGCTAAAGCATCACCACCTGCTCTGTGCCTCCCATTAATTTCTATACCCAGGTCATCTGAGAGTTTTCCAAGGCTATAAGAGACATGACCTGGCAAAGCATATCGTGCTGTCCTAACTGTGCATAAATGTTCTCTGCGGTAGTCGTAGCCCAGACGACTAAACTCTTGACGAATCACTTTATAATCAAACGCTACGTTGTGTGCTACAAAAATGCAGTTTACAGTGAGTTCAACAATGGTTTTTGCAATTTCGTAAAACTTTGGTGCATTTTGCACCATTTTCTGATTTATACCTGTTAAGCGCGTTATAAACGGCGGGATGTCACATTCGGGATTTACTAAAGTTTGATACTCATCAATGATTTTTTCTCCATCATGAATTAACAGTGCGATTTCTGTAATTTTAGTATCTCTGAGAGATCCACCTGTAGTTTCAACATCAATTATAGCAAAGTTCATCATAAGCAAAAATAACACATAACTACACCAACAACAATTGACCGAACAGAATATTTTAGAAATGAAACCTGAGAATCAATTTAACATTTTCATTCATCAAATAATTGCGAACAAAAAAATTATTTTTGCGTTGAAAGACTAATTAAATTGTTCTCAAATAAACAAACCCTTGATGATTAAAACAGCATTTATATTAATTGTACTATTCACAGTTGGATCTTGTTCTAAGCTTCCTGAAAAAGGAATTAAAAGTGAGTTAAACAATACGCTTATTGAAACGAAAGACGCTCTCATTTTAAGTTCTTCCGACTCACCAATAGAAACCTTAATTTTCTATCCAGGAGGACTTGTTGATCCGCATAGCTACCTAAAATGGCAAGATGAACTTATTACGAAAAGAAATTCGCTTCAAGTTGTTACTGTAAAAATGCCGAGCAACCTAGCTGTTTTTGGCATTCAAAAAGGTCAACATGTTCTTGAAGCTTATCCCGAAATGACTTCTTGGTATGTGGCTGGTCACTCTTTAGGGGGTGCTATGGCTACAAATTTTGTAGAACAAAATGCTTCAAAAATTGATGGGTTAATCTATCTAGCAGCCTATCCAGGAGATGATCGACTTAAAAGTACTTCCATTCCTGTTTTTAGTATTTCAGCTTCTGAAGATGGGTTAACAACTCCAGAAAAAATTTCAGAACGTTTTTCATATTTACCGACGCCTTATCACATGAATAGCACAGATGATTTTCCTGAGGACTTGAGAAATAACACATTATACTTTGAGATTCAAGGAGGGAACCACGCACAATTTGGAAATTATGGAATACAAAACAATGATGGCAAAGCAACGATTTCTACAGATGAGCAACAAGAAATTACAGTAGAATTAATAGCCGAATTTTTACAACGAATTTAGAACTTGGAAATATGCGATTTTTAATTTTAACACATTTGTTTTTGCTCCTTTTTAATACGCAGTTACAAGCGCAAAACTGGGAATTTCAATTCAGTGCAATTGTCGATCCCATCAGTACTGAAAATCTACCCGAAAATAATTGGAACGGTTTAAGTCTTTCCGCAAATTATCAAAAAGATATATTCGTTAAAAGCAGTCTTTTTGGCGGTTTGTTTTTTCATAGTAATAGTTGGGCAAACCATACGTTTCTATCGTTTGGCATATCGTATGAATTAGCATCCTCTAAAAAGTATGCATTACACGCCAATTACTATATGAATCACGGAATTGCGTTGTTTTCAGAACGACCTTTATACTCCCACCTATCTAAGCTAATGATTTATAACGATTTTAAAATCAACGAAACTAAACACTTGGGATTAGGAATTGGTGTTCAATACATCACTACTCCAAGATACAGCGATTACAGTTTACTTCATAGTAGGGTAAACTTCCCAATTTCTATACGTTTTTTATTTTAGACTATTTTTTTCAAGCTCATCAAAAAAGCTTCCAACATCAATATTTCCACCCGAAAGAATGATTCCTACATTTGTATCATCAACTAAACCACGTGATTTTTTTACAGCAGCTATCGCCACAGCAGATGATGGTTCTATAATTAATTTCATTCTTTCCCATACGTGTTTCATGGCTTCCAAAATTTCGGTTTCAGAAACACAAATAATCTCTTCTACTCCATTTAGAATAATTGGAAAGTTTTTATCTCCTAAATGAGTTCTTAATCCATCTGCAATGGTTTGGGTCGATTCATTTTTTAATATTTCACCTGCTTTTAAGGAGCGATAAGCATCATTTACTAACGTTGGCTCTCCTGCATAAACTTTACATCTATTTTTACTAGCCAAAATTGTACCTCCCAATAACCCTCCGCCACCGACAGGAACAAAAATAACATCTAAACTTGGTACTTGATCCATAAACTCTAAAGCCGCAGTCCCTTGACCAATAATTACATCTTCGTCGTTCGAAGGATGGA
>SKHH01000080.1 GCA_007117055.1 Lishizhenia sp.
CAGATTTAGCTGCAACAGCAACAGAAACTACTGCTGATTTAACGTGGACAGCAGGTGACGAAGAGACTGAGTGGGAAGTGCTTTGGGGAGAATTAGATTTCGATCCTACTGACGAAACTGAGGTTATCGGTGAAGCAACTGTAGAAGATGATGCTGAATTCACAATTGAAGATTTAGATGCTGGAACTACTTATGATGCTTACGTAAGAGCTGTATGTGGTGTTGATGATGAATCTACTTGGGTTAAAGTTACTTTCACTACAGAAGAAGAAACTAGCGAGCCAGACCCAGTTCTTTGGACTGATACTTTCGATGATGAAAGTGCTTGGACAATTGAAAATGATGGTACTTCTGGTGATGAATATGGATGGGGAATTCGTGATACTCCAGCAGGATGGACGTTACCAGCTATTAACTCTACTTCAGGAGGAAACTTTGCGGAATTAAGTAATGGTGACCCAACAGTTGCTACTGGTGGAACACAAGAGGTTGGTGTAACGTATACGATGACTTTAGCAGAAGGAATTGACGTAGTTGCACTTGGAGGTTCTGATCAAATCACATTAGAATTTGAACAATACGGAGCAACGTTCAATGATTTACAACAAGTGTTGATTAGTACAAACGGTGTTGCATTTACTCCTGTATACGACAACTCTGATAGAGAGCCATTAACAGCTGACGGAGGAGATCCTTACGACAACCCTGAATTAATTCGTGTGAATTTAGCCCCTTTCTTAACAGAAGCTCCAGAAGATTTGTACATTCAGTTTTTATGGACTTCTGCATTCCCTGCGGAAACTAACCCTAATGCGTGGGTAACATACGGATGGATGATTGATGATGTTCGTATTGTAGACAACTTCGATTATGACTTAGAAGTATTGACTTCATCTTGGGGAACTGATGGTCCTGCTGGATTATTGTCATACCCAAGAGTACCTAATGCACAAGTTGGTCCAATTGAATTTAATGCTGATTTGAGAAACTCAGGTAAAAGTGAGCAAACAGGTGTTCAATTCGTATTAGATGTGAATAGTGGTGAAACTGTTGACAACACAGCTTCAATCAGTTTAGAATCTTTAGAGGAACAATCAGTAAGTTTATCTTACACTCCATCAGCAAACGGCACGTATTCTTTCAATAGAAGCGTAACCTCAGATTTCATTGATGAAGATGGTGACCCTTCTAACAACCAGTTCTCAAACATTAGTGTAATCGTAAACGACTACATTTATGCAAGAGATAATGGAACAGTAAGTGGTTCAATTTCTAACGGTGACGATGGTACTGAAATAGGAAACTTATATGAAATACGTCAAAATGCTACATTAACAGGACTTGACTTACGTTTAAATGGTGGTGCCAACGGTACTCCAGCTGGAACAGAAGTTTTTATTAAGTTGTATCGTGCTACTGAAGACTTTGAATTCGTAGCAGAGTCTCAATCAATTACATTAGCGAGCAACCAATTGAACCAATTCATCACTATTCCTTTTGATGAGCCAATTGATCTTGTTGCTGGTGAAATATATTTACCTGTTGTCGGATCTTTCGACGGTGGTTTAGTAGTATCAGGTGCAGGTTCTGCTCCAGATCAAACAGTTTTCTTATTTGATTATGCTTCTGGAGATTGGTTCTTTGTTAGAACTACAGCAATGGTAAGAATGAACTTTGATCCAATTGTAAGTACTGCAGAGATTGAAGCTAGCTTGGGGAACTTAAACATTTATCCAAACCCAACAACTGAAAACGCTACAATCGACTTCGAATTAGTGAATGATACAGATGTTGAAATCGTAGTTACTGACCTTTCTGGAAAAGTAATGACTGCTCAACATTTAGGTCGTTTGAATGGAGGTCAGCAAACAACAACTGTTGATGCTTCTTCATTCGCAAACGGAATTTACTTTGTAACAATCAAAACAGATAACACAAAGACGACTCAAAAATTCATAAAGAAATAAGAGTTGATTTCTAATTTTTTAAAAAGGCTGTTTCGCAAGAGACAGCCTTTTTTCATTTCTATCTGTTAACACGCAACTAACCCAAATACCCACAAATAAAAAAATATAAATGTATTTTTGTAATCGTACATAGAACTTACAAACGAGCACTCAATTTTGCATTATGAAATGGATTGGAAATAGAATAAGCTTTAAGGATCAAAAAAATAAAGCAACATTTGTAATATACCCACCTAATATTGGCTGGAAACTGTATTTAATCTATGCATGGGTACTACTTTGGCTAATTGTAGGTGGAGTTGTTTTTTCTCAGCTTTTTTTAGATTACTCTGAAAAAGAAAAAATTGTGCTGATTGTATTTTTATCTTTTTGGGTATACTTTGCTGTTCGTGTGATTCGTGCTATGCTATACCTTTCTATTGGAAGGGAGTATATCCGACTCGATGAGTCTGGACTCTACATCAAAACAGCCAGAGGAAAATATGGTAAATCAAAACGTTACTTTTTAGAGAACATTGCAAAAATTAGGATGCTGGAACAAAAAGAAACATCCATTCAACATGCTTATGAGTCTTCTCCATGGGTGATTGGTTCTGATAGAATTCAATTTGATTATTTAGGAAAGACGATTACATTTGGTAAAAAATTAGATCCAAAAGAAACCAAATTATTATTCGACATCATCGTGAAACGCATTGAATCTCATCTACGTAAAGCAAAAAAACGCAACGAATAATCCAGTCATCAAGGTAACTACTTCTTACTTTTTCGCTTTAAACTTGTTAGATATTTCTTTTTATTTCTAATTTTGACCCGTCTCTAAGGGGTGTCCCGACGACATAGTGTCAGGACTGAGATTATACCCATTGAACCGGATCAGGTTAGGACCTGCGGCGGGAAGATGACTTTAGTTATATTGTAGTGTTAATTCTAATTATTTATTAATTCCAAGAATTAGCCCCTTGTTCTTGTTAAAATGTTTAAAGACATGAAAACAAGAAATGTTTTAAAAGCCTTA
>SKHH01000131.1 GCA_007117055.1 Lishizhenia sp.
CGATTTTCGTAACGAAATAGAAAAGTATGAATTTATTAGAAGGAAAAGTTGTAATAGTAACGGGAGCTTCTCGTGGTATTGGAAAGTCAATTGCACAAAAATGTGTAGATCAAGGCGCAAAGGTTGCGTTTACTTATTTGTCCTCAGAGGAAAAGGCAAAAGCACTTGCTGCAGAGTTAACCGCTAATGGGGGAGAAGCAGTGGGGTTTAAATCAAATGCTGCTGAATTTGATGCTGCTCAGAAATTAGTTGACGATGTGATGGCGCGTTTTGGTCAAATTGATGTGTTGGTTAATAACGCTGGAATTACGAGGGATAATTTGCTTATGAGAATGTCTGAGGAACAGTGGGATGAGGTTATTAATAGTAATTTGAAGTCCGTTTTTAATTTAACAAAAGCCGTGCAGCGTCCGATGTTAAAGGCAAGAAAAGGTTCTATAATTAACATGTCTTCTGTGGTGGGTGTATCTGGAAATGCCGGACAAGCAAATTATGCCGCTTCTAAAGCAGGTATGATTGGATTTACGAAATCTATTGCTCAAGAATTAGGGTCTAGAAATATTCGATGTAATGCAATAGCACCTGGATTTATCGAAACTGAGATGACTGCTTCTTTAGACGAAAAAGTGGTGCAGGACTGGCGAAATAGTATTCCATTAAAAAGAGGAGGGCAACCTGAAGATGTAGCAAACACTGTTATTTATTTAGCTTCAGATCTATCTGCTTATGTCACGGGTCAAACTATTAATGTTTGCGGTGGGATGCTGATGTAGAAAAATCATATTTAGTTAGAAATAATTTTAGGACGCATGATCATGTGTCCTTTTTTTTTGACTTTTTCTATCGCATTCCACTTACTTTTTCTCTAACTTAAAAATGACCCACTTTTCTATTTCTACCAAAATAAATACGATCATTCCGGCGCCAATAGGGTAGAGCCAATACACCCAATCGATAGCACGTGTATCAAAATACGTATTCATAAACGGCAAATACACAAATGCTAATTGCAACAGTATTAACGCTCCTGCTGCGATGAAAGCATAAGGGTTGTCGAAAAAACCTTTTCCGATTGAAGGTGTTTGAATGTGGCGGCAATTGAAAAGGTAGAATAATTGACCAGCAACTAGCGTATTGACGGCAACTGTTCGAGCGTAAGCTTCTTCCAATCCACTGTTTTTCAAAAGAGTGAATACGCCTAGTGTTAACGCACCAATAATCACCGATACAAAAGTGATACGCCAGATAAATAGTTTTCCTAAAATAGCCTCGCCTTTTCTTCTTGGAGGGCGTTCCATGACATTACTTTCCATTGGTTCAAAAGAAAGTGCTAAAGCTAATGTAACCGCTGTGACCATGTTTACCCATAAAATTTGAGCGGGCGTGATGGGCATAACAATCCCCAATAATATTGCGGACATCAACACCAATGATTCTGCACCATTGGTGGGTAAAATGAATAACAAGGCTTTTTGAATATTGTCATAAACCGTTCTGCCTTCTTCAATAGCGTTGACAATCGTTGCGAAATTATCATCAGCCAAGACCATTTCTGCTGCATCTTTAGAAACCTCTGTTCCTTTGATCCCCATAGCAATGCCAATGTTGGCTTTTTTCAAAGCCGGCGCATCATTCACACCGTCACCTGTCATGGCTACCAGTTTGTTGTTTTGCTGCAAGGCCTGAACTAATCGTAATTTATGTTCAGGACTGGTACGCGCATAGATATCATATTCATCAACCACTTGCTGTAACTCTTCGTCGCTCATTTCCTCCAACTCCTTTCCTGTTAATGCTTTTTCACCATCTCCAATGCCAATTTGTTTTCCAATGGCTTTAGCTGTAACAACATGATCGCCTGTAATCATCTTTACCTGAACGCCAGCGTCTTTACATTCTTGAATCGCATCGAGCACTTCGTCTCTTGGAGGGTCCATAATTCCAACTACGCCGAGAAATGTTTTTTCCTTTTCGCAGTAGTCTTTGTCTATGCTTGTTCTATCTGGACTTGTTTTTCCAAAAGCAATTCCTAGCATACGTTGACCTTTCGCTGCGATTTGCTCCATTTTTTCTGTCCAATAAGATGGGTCTATTTTCTCCGCCCCTTCAGAAGTATATTGATGGGTACAAAAATCGACTAACCGATCAGGAGCTCCTGTAATGAAAACATATACCTCGTCTTCCACCTTATTTAGTGTAGCCATGTATTTGTGCTCGGATTCAAACGGAACTGTATCCAATCGCTCGGGTTGGAAATCTTTGAGTCCTGCTTTGTGACTTAAGGTTAATAGTGCTCCTTCTGTAGGTGCGCCTGTTAACTTCCATTTACCCTCTTCCTGACTGATTTCTGAGTTGTTGGAAGCACGTGCACTTTTCAGTAATTGCAGTAGTACTTTTTCGTTTTGCAAATCAATAGCTTCGCCATTTTCTTTGATTTTTCCATCAGGTGCATATCCTGTCCCCTCTACTTGGTATTCTTTTTCGGCTGTAATTATCATTTTAGCCGTCATTTCATTTTTGGTAAGTGTTCCTGTTTTGTCTGAGCAAATTACACTTACCGCACCGAGTGTTTCCACGGAAGGCAAACGACGGATGATGGCGTTTCGTTGTGCCATTTTTTGTACACCAATAGCTAAGGTGACGGTCATGATAGCAGGTAACCCCTCAGGAATGGCAGCAACCACTAATCCAATAGCGGCTAAGAAAAGATCTGCGAGGGCGTAGTCTCTGAAAAAATAACCAAAACCAAAGAAAGCCGCTGTACCTAACAAAATAACTACTGAAAGCCATTTGCCGAACTTTTCAATTTGTTGTAGCAATGGGGTCGTAATGATCTCCACGGATGAAATCATTTCATTGATGCGGCCTAGTTCTGTTGTTGCACCAGTACTCACCACTATAGCTTTAGCGCTTCCATAAACCACTACTGTACCCGAAAATGCCATAGAAAGTTGGTCGCCAATGATGGC
>SKHH01000120.1 GCA_007117055.1 Lishizhenia sp.
AAAAGAAGTAACAAAAAAGTTGTTTTTATTTGTTTAAAACAAGTGTACATAATTTTCATGTTTATTGTTTTATAAATCGTAAGGTTTGTTTTTCCCCTTCAAATTGAATGCTATATAAATACATTCCTGAGGAAAGGTGAGAGACATTGTATTCAATACTTGTTTCGTCACTGTTAATTTTTCCGTTATAAGGCACTCCTAAATGTCGTCCTTGTAAATCAAGTAAAGAAATAGTTATGTTTTGATTATTCAAACCACTTAATTTAATGGTAGTGTTTGTGGCTTCTACTTCACGTTTAATGATATGCGGTAATGAAATTGAAGTACCAAAATGGTGAACTGTGTTCCAAGGTTTTTCGATATGTTTTTGATCCCGACTCATTTTATTTAACAAACCTCACCATTTGGCGCTTACCTTCATACGCTATTCCATAAAAATAAACTCCGTTATCTAATTTAGAAACATCTATCGCTTGTTGAAAATTTCCATCAGAAACTTGACCATTAAATATATTCTTTAATTTCCTTCCTTGCATATCGTATAAATGAACAGTTAACTTGGTGTTGGCAGGAACTGTAAATTGTAAGGTATGCGTGGTATTTGAAGGATTTGGAAAAACAACCACCTCGGTATCTGAAAGATTTTCTTCTTGGATGTTGAGGAAGCCAACTGAGAATGTAACAGAGTCTTTTGCAGTGTTAACAGGGGCACATTCACTTTCATTATAGGTAGCGTACGCATTATAATACACTGTGTAACTTCCAACGGATAGTTCATTGGGATAGATAAAAACTGTATCAACATAGTGCCCCCCACCTGTATTTACTCCAAGAAAAAAACAGCGTTGTAGTGTGAATTCTTGTCCATCATGGTTAAAATCTTCATTAAATTGAAACCCCAAAGAGCTTGTTATTGTATGTGATATTATCAAAACGGTATCTTCGTTTGAAGGGTTTGATGGAAATATTTCTAATGAGTTGATAATTGGTTCCTGAGCATTAAAGCTTTCAATTGCGAAAACAAACAATGCTATCGAAATAAAAATACTAAGTATATTCATGATTTTAATATTTAATGAATTTAACACTTGTTGACTTGTCTCCAATTTGTATTTTATATAAATATATTGATGGAGAAAGTACAGATATATCAGAATGTAATTCAAAATTACGACCTGAGTAATATGAGTTATAAACAGTCTGTAGTTTTCTTCCTGACAAATCATATATAGCAATATTTATATTGTCACTTAAATCGTTATTAATCTCTATAGTTTGTTGGTTGCTTGATGGGTTAGGGTACACTTTTATATCGTTGTCAACCAGTTGTGAGTTACTTTTTTCTGTAGAGGCGTACTTGTCTCTAGCCAAAATAGTATATTCGAACTTTATATTATGTTCTAATGTATCGAAAGGAATCCACCCTAAAAAAACATCATTATTATCAAATACTTGATAAATATAGCCAGTAAGAATAGCGTTCGTCTCATTTAGACTAGTAATAGAAATTCTTTCTCTAGGTCTAAGAGTATCCGAAATAATTGATTCTATAACTGTAGATGAACTTGGCCTAGGCCAGTAGGCTACAATACTATCAAAAGAAGATAGAGTATGGTTAACTTCAGATTGTACTAAAAACGGTTTAACTTTATAATTCCCTTTATCAAACCAAGTCCCATTAACATTTTGGTAATTTTCTTTTATATGAACAGAAATAAGAGTGTCTGGATTAAATATGCTAATACTATAGGGTGAAGAATTGTTTGTCCCAAAATGTTTTACTGAATAAAAAGGTTTTTCTACAAGCTTTAAAGCTTTACCTGCATTTAATTTCCCATGGCCTATAAACTTATCATAGCCAGGTAAACAAATGTCATCCGTAGCAGATAATTCCAAAATGTTTTCACAATCTTCTGGTGAAAGGTTTTGATAGTTTGGAACAGAATCATTTAGGTATCCTAATAATAATGAAGTAACACCAGATGTGTGAGCTGTCGCTGCACTAGTAGCATTTGTCCAATTGTATCCTCCAAAATTATTGGTTGAATATAAATTTAATAAATATGCCGGAGCAGCAATATCAGGGTTGTTATCAATATTCCCATTACCAAAGCTTGAATATCCATCACATGTGACGTATGAGGTGTCAGGATTAGGAGGGTAAAAGGGTTTTTGTTGACTATGACACCAACATCCATCAGCTCCAGTGCCTCCAACATTTATTACCCAATCATCGTCTAATATAGCAGGGTATGCTGAAACACTATTCTCAGAACCTTCATTTCCTCTTCCTGCGACAAATGTTACATTAGCTCTATTTGCAAAATGCACCGATTCTCGAAGTAAATTAATATTATCATCCGTAAACCAGTTGCTTTGAGGGTCAGTCATATATTCATTTATTCTCCAACTATTATTGGATAAATGAAGACCGTATCCAAAATTAAAAGTGGGGTCATCAATAGAGCTTGTAATAATAGCGTCATAGACATAATTTATTGTATTTGAGTAAAATCCTTGATCAAATATTTTTAACGCATAAATAGAGACACCTGTATTCGAAGAGTTTTCACTTATATTTCCTCCAGCAATTCCAGCAATTCCAATGTGATTATTCCTTAATGCAGCAATAATACCTGTCATCGCGGTGCCATGCCCTGTGATATCAGGGTTTTCCAGTGAAAAAAGGTCTTGGTTTGGAGTATTAAAAGACCATCCTCCTTTTATTTGAGAAAAGGATTCTCCATTTATCTGATATGTAAAATCTTCATGATCAAATAAAGCTCCCGAATCAAATACACCACACTTTATGTCTTTTCGCCCTGCTTCGGGATATATTCCCCATGCTTCTTCGATGTTAATATGGGCATCTAAGTAGTTATTATTTGGACTAAGAGAGCTTTGTCTGTAAAACAATGAATCATTAGGGGAACTTAGTAACTCAATAAAATAATTCGGTTCCGCATA
>SKHH01000003.1 GCA_007117055.1 Lishizhenia sp.
CTTCCATGATCGTGAAAAAGAACCACTACCACGTCATCTGGTTTAAACATGTCCTTCATTTGAAGCACCCCTTTTATAGCAGATCCCGCAGAGTTTCCAACGAAAATCCCTTCTTCTCTAGCCAATTTACGCGTATATACTGCAGCGTCTTTATCTGTAACTTTTTCAAAGTGATCAATCACATCAAAGTCTACGTTTTTAGGGAGAATATCCTCCCCTATTCCTTCTGTGATGTAAGGGTAAATTTCATTTTCATCAAAAACACCTGTCTCGTGATATTTCTTAAAAACCGAACCATAGGTATCTATTCCTAGAATTTTAATATTTGGATTTTTTTCTTTTAGGTATTTACCAACGCCAGAAATTGTTCCTCCAGTCCCAACCCCCACCACAAAGTGAGTAATTTTTCCTTCTGTTTGTTCCCAAATCTCTGGTCCTGTTTGTTCATAGTGTGCTAATCTATTTGACAAATTATCGTATTGGTTCACATACCATGAATTAGGTGTTTCTTCAGCTAATTGTCTTGAGACAGAATAATAAGATCGTGGATCATCAGGCTCAACATTTGTTGGACAAACAACCACCTCTGCTCCTACAGCTCGGAGAATGTCCATTTTTTCCTTGCTTTGTTTATCGCTTAACACACAAACCAGTTTGTACCCTTTAGCAATACAGGCGAGTGCTAACCCCATCCCTGTATTTCCAGAAGTGCCTTCAATTACCGTACCTCCTGGTTTAATCAGCCCTGCTTTTTCGGCATCTTCAACCATTTTAACCGCCATTCGGTCTTTCACTGAGTTTCCAGGGTTTGTAGTCTCAACTTTTGCTAACACCAACCCAGGAATATCTTTGGTTAATTTATTTAATTTTACAAGAGGAGTATTTCCAATTGTTTCTAAAATATTGTTGTAATACTTCATGAAAGATTTTCTATTTTTTTTCTTCCTGCAAAGGTACGAAGTACATTAAGAAAATCATAGTTAAGAAAAGTAAATGTCAACTTTTCACTAATATTGTTGTTAAAAACTAAAACACATAACATGAAATATACGATAATCATTTTGCTTGTTGGAATCCATTCTCTTGTCTTTGGTCAATTTGAAACTCCAAGAGAAATTGTTCAAGAACAACTAGACGCATACAATGAAGGAGACATTGACCGTTTTATGGCCGTTTTTTCTCCCAATATTCAACTGTTTACCTTGGGCGAGAAAGGACCTTTAGTCGAAGGAAAAGATAAGGTGAGATCGGTCTACACGAACTTATTCGATAAATCTCCAGACTTAAAAAGCGAAGTAATCAACAGAACAATTATTGGAAACAAAGTCATCGACTACGAAATCATAACCGGTAGAAACGGAGATGCTTCCCCCATGTACCTTGTTATGGTGTATGAGGTAGAAGAAGGGTTAATCATTAGAGCACATGCGGTGCGCGAGTAAGTAGAAAAACAAAACTACTGTACAATGATTTTTTTTAATGTGTGAAATCCATTTTCGCCTTTCACTTCCAATGAATACGTTCCCTTTGGAAGATAGTCTAAACTCATGGAAAACAAATTATTCCCTGCTTTAACTTTTCGAGCATAAATTGTTTCAATCAGCTTTCCACTCGCATCATACAAGTTAAAAAAACAAACTTGCGTATTATCAACTTCAAATTCAACATTCACGACATCTTGCGTAGGGTTAGGATAAACAGTAACCGTATTTTTGTTTGATATAAATACATCTTCCACATCCAAGGATTCAAGTGGCAATAGTAATTTCGAAACCCACGTCCTTTGTTGATTTTGTCGACCATAAGACCCGGAAAAGTAAGCAATATGTGGCTCATTATACTTTACTTGGACAGTTGTATAATCTCCCCACCTATCTGTTGCGGATTCCAGCATGTTGATAACACTTTCTCCCTCCTTCAAAATCGTAAGATCGGAGTACTGTTCATTTTCATAAATAACGCATGCGTTTCCGGGGTAATGTTCTGGTGAAGTATAATTGAAACCAATAATAGCAGCATCTCTTCCATTTCCAGGGTCAACATAAGCAATGGTGGCGTATCCCAGCCCCAAGGTGTCATAACTAATGAGATTCACTTGTAAATCATTATTACCTCCTACATCTGTTATTATCCCGTGTAAAATACCCGCTTGATTATTCGAAAAATCTAAAGAATTCATAACAAAATGAATAATACCATTTTCAAAATAGGCATCTTTAATAGTATTGTAATTAGTTTGAAGGTAAAGATCTTCTGGTTGCTCAGTACGAACAGGCATCGCATAAGCTGCTGGTGATTGAATAAATGTACTTTCTATGTTGAAATTTTCCTCATTATCGCCGGATACTTTCAACAAAAAAACGGTGTCTCTGGCAGGATAACCGCCATCATCATCCGGGAAAGGACAGTCTAGTGTAGATAGAAAATACATATCTGGTCCATATTGGGTTTTACCTCCTTTTACAGGAATCACATTGTAATAATGAATGGTCGACGGAATAGCAACGTCAAATCCTGGATTGACCACATGATAACCAAATTCGAGGTCCTCTACCCCTTGATAACCATCATATTTATTAACTTGAATAATTCTCGCTCCATAAAAATCCCATGTAGCAAAACCATCTAAATCAGCAAAATTAGTGATTGAGATATACAAAAACTCATTGTTTACGGCAATCGTGGGGTAATCAGACCATGTATTGTCTTCCAATAAATTACCTTTTACGCTGTAATAATTCCATGCACCTAAAGGATCATTCGTTTCAGAGAAACAAATAATCACCTCATTTGTAGTATGATTGTAACCACTTAATAATACTAAAATAAACCGGTCTGCTTCTTGATCATACAGGATTCTAGGATCGTATTTCGCACCAATAATTTGTAAAGAAGAAGTAAATTGAAACAAACTTTTTGTCGATAACAATTCGTGCTCACTATTATAAAATGAAATTCTAGA
>SKHH01000039.1 GCA_007117055.1 Lishizhenia sp.
CATTTTTTGTAGAGCACAATGATAGGGATATAACAATTTGTTCTTGGGCTGAAATTGGGGAGATTCAATATTTAAATATTGATAATAATGTTAGAAATCGATTAGCTAAGGATTTGGAGGTAAAATGATGGAATCACCGTATGAAAGATTCGGGGGTTGACAACAGTTGCCCGATAATCTAAAATATCTAAAGAAAGTTAAAATGTTTTCACTTTTTTCGTAGAAACTCTAAACTTTTAGTGTAAATATATATGAAGCCAAAAATGATTACGAGAGTTACCAAAACAGAATTCGAAACCGATGATGGAGTTATCCATGATATTCCGTTTGAATTAGATGAAGTTCCGACAGTCGAGGAATTTCAACGAATTTATGACGAATGGTTCAGACTTTTTCAACAGAAAGGATTGATAGATAAAAATGGATAAAAAGATTCTATCAATTAGTGATGCTGCATCCATACTAGGAGTTTCCGACGAAACTCTAAGAAATTGGGAACGAGAAGGGAAATTGACACCATTTCATACAGAAGGTGGTCATAGACGCTATTATAGAGCCGATATTGAGAAGTTGGCAGGAATCTATGTGGAACCTGTTAAAGAGTCAGATGGCAAGCGTGTAGGCATCTATTGTCGTGTTAGCTCGCACGAACAGAAGACTAAAGGCGATTTGGAAAGACAAGTGGGTAGAATGACTACCGAGGCATTGAAGCGTGGTTATTCTATTGTTGCTGTTTTTGACGAAGTTGGTTCGGGGATGAATGATAATCGTAAGAAATTGCAAAAACTTTTTGAATTGGTTGAGAAGAAAGAAATTGATGTTGTTTTAATCGAACATAAAGATAGATTATCGAGATTTTGTTTTAATTATCTATTATCGTATTTTAATTCATATAATGTTAGGATTGAAAAAGTTGAAGAGGTGATGAGCAAAAGTTTTGAGAATGAACTCGTAGAAGATATTTTGTCGTTGATGGCATCGTTTAGTGCGAAAATTTACGGAAGGCGTTCAAGCCAGAATAGAAAGAAAAAAGAAAATGCTGAAACTTGAGCAAATAAAAAGAACAGACCCAAGAATATTGGACAATATGGCTATTCATTACAGTCAGCCAAAGGGCTTTGTCGGAAGAAATATTTGCTATGCCGTTTTATATGATGACGTTTATTATGGGGCTATTGTTGGCGGAAGTTCTACGCTTCATCTTGTCGGTAGAGATGACTATTTTTCGTTGACGAAAGAAAACAAAAAGCAGAATCTAAACAACATTGTAAATAATATCTTTTTTCATATAGAAAAAGTTAATGGTAAGTATCCTATTAGATGGTTTTCTACCGCCGTTTTAAAATGCTTTAGAGAAACAATCAAAGATGATTGGAAGTTAAAATATGGGGACGATATAATTGGATATGAAACATTAGTAGAACTTCCAAGAACAGGAGATTGTTATAAGAAAGATGGGTGGGATTTGGTGGGACAAACAAAAGGATATACTTGTAAACGTGGAGCGGGGAAGGGAACCGATGATTGGAGTGGAAAAAGAGTATGGGATACCGAGAATTTGCGCCCCAAATTAGTTTTTTGTAAAAAGATATGATTCTACGTGCCTACAAAGTTCAACTAAGTGTTAATAACAAGCAACAAACCTTGTTATTGCAACATATTGGGTGCGCTAGGTGGGCATATAATTGGGCGTTAGCCAAAAAGAAAGAATCATTTGATAAAAAAGAAAAGATTCCCAATGCTATCGAACTCCATAGAGAATTAAACAAATTAAAACAATCTGACGTTCCTTGGATGTATAATTCGAGTAAGACTTCGCCGCAAAATGCGCTAAGAGATTGTGACAAAGCATTTCAGAATTTCTTTACTCGCTGCAAAAAGAAAGTTAAAGGTAAAAAGGGGTTTCCTAAATTTAAATCTAAAAAGAATGAGAAACAATCATTTAGATTAGATGGCGCGATTTCAGTTGAGTCCGATTGTATCAAATTACCACGAATCGGAAAACTCAGATTAGCGGAGAAAGATTATATTCCTACTGATTGCAAAATATTGTCCGCTACAGTCTCTAAACGTGCTGACAAGTGGTTTGTATCGGTTCAGGTGGAAACGCCTGATAGAGAGCGTTCTAACGAAAAGAATAAGGTTGTGGGAATTGATTTGGGAATCAAATCTTTAGCTACTTGTTCGGATGGGGCAACCTATGAAAATCCAAAAGCATTAAAGAAAAATCTTAAAAGATTAAAGCGTAAACAAAAACAATTATCACGAAAGAAAAAAAGCAGCAAAAACTATGGGAAAGCAAAACAAAAATTAGCAAAATTATATTATCATATATCAAACATTCGCAAAGACTGTTTACATAAAATCACTTCTAAAATTATAGACGAAAACCAAGTTATAGTTTTGGAAGACTTGAAAGTAAGCAATATGATGAAAAATCATTGTTTGGCGCAAGCTATCAGTGATGTTGGACTTCACGAATTTCGCCGTCAAATCGAATATAAGGCAAAATGGAGCGGTAGGAAAGTCGTCTTCGCAGATGCTTTTTACCCCAGTTCTAAAACTTGTAGCTGTTGTGGGTGGAAAAATTCAGATTTGAAGTTGACAGACAGAGTATTTGAATGTAAGATGTGTGATATGAAAATAGATAGAGATTTAAATGCGAGTTTGAATCTGAAACAAATTTATACTGGCAGTTCGTCAGGAATTCAAGCCTGTGGAGACGGGAGTTCAGAGAAAGCAATTTCTTTAAGCCCGTCTGTGAAGCAGGAATTTAACAAAAAGTCGAGAGTTTATATCTTAAAAAGATGACTTTAGATTTTTGTAAGTTTAAAAGAACGGTTAACAACCCACAACTATAATGATGAGCAATCATATTGCTGTGAATATATTGCTGAGATGTTAGATATTAATGACAGCGCGGCTTCTGTTATAGAGAATTATGTTTACAGGGAGAAACA
>SKHH01000206.1 GCA_007117055.1 Lishizhenia sp.
AATTGATCAGCTTGAACTAAAAAAGACGATTGAAAAATTTAAAACAACCAAAGCTTTTGGAGAATTAGGGATTCTAAGTAAAGCAATGAGTTTGTCGTTAAATGCTTTATTAGGGGACACTAATGGTGTGAATACAGAATTGGAAAAATATGCGAAAATTACACCAAAGACTTTACAAGAATTGGCAATAGATATTTTGCGAAAAGAAAACTGTTCATTGCTAGAAATAAAATCATCAAAATAATGTTAGATAGATCAATACATCCTAACTTAAAGGATATTAAATCAATTGACTTTGTTGCACCAAGAAAGTTCAATATAGGGAATAAAATTGATTTTTTCTGGCTTCAAGATGGAGCAGGAGAAACCTTTAAATTGGATTTAGTATTTCCAGCGGGAACCATTCTTAGTGAAAAATTAGTAGCTAAGTTTGCTGCAGATTTATTGCTCAGTGGGACAACAGAAAAAACCGCTGCACGGCTTCATGAAGAAATTGATCTATTGGGTGGGTTTGTTCAAATGGATGTAACAGCTGAAGAGTTAGTGGTTTCTATGTATGGACTGGTTAATCATTTTTCAACCTTACTTAAACTGGTATGGAATGCTATAAACGAAGTCGTTTTCCCTGAAAAAGAGTTAAGCGATCAATTAAAAACTTCCCGACAGCGATTTTTAATTGCTTCCGAAAAAGTAAATGTCTTGGCCCGTCAGCGTTTTATGGAAGAGTTACTGCATGGAACTCCTTTTGGAATTCGCACTGTTTTAACTGATTTTGATGAGGTGTCAAGAGAAAAATTGGTTGCCTTTCATAGTGATTTTATCAAAGGGAGACTGATGGAAGTTTCATTAATTGGACATATTGATGAAAAGGATGTGGATGCTATGATAGAGCTGCTTTCCGAAAGTCAACAGCCGATTGTTTCTGTGCCTCGTTATTCTTTTGATAAAAAGGTGATTACTACTCATGAACCAAAAGAGAATAGCGTTCAGTCAGCGATTCGGATCGGAAAACTATTATTCAATCGAACGCACAAGGATTACATGACTTTTTCTGTTGTAAATACTGTTTTAGGTGGATATTTTGGCAGCCGACTTATGACTTCATTACGAGAAGAGAAAGGGTATACGTATGGTGTAGGAAGTGGAGTGGCGCAATCACAACAATTGGGCTACTTTTTTATCTCTACGGAAGTCGGAAATCATGTGAGAGAGGAAGCGTTGAAATTAATTCAGCATGAAATGCAACGTTTACAACAAGAAGAAGTGCGTGAAGAAGAACTGGATTTGGTGCGAAATTATATGTTGGGACAGTTGTTGAAGGGGTCAGATGGTCCGTTTGCCATGATGGATCGGTTTTTAACAGTAAACAAATTCGGTTTAGATTTTTCTTATTACGACCGCCTGATACACACCATAAAAACAATTTCTCCAAAAGAAATAAAGGGAATTGCTCAAAAATACTTATCTTGGGAGGATATGATTGTTGTTTCGGTGGGCTAATTTTTAATGATGTGTAAAGCAACGAATAAATGAGTACGCCGTTATACTAGGTGCAATGAAAAACCGTTATAGTTTTAGATGAAAAGTGTAGTTCATATACTAGCAGTAATTTTTTGTTTTACTTTATGGAGTAATACAGTGTCCGCTACGCATATTATGGGGGGCGAAATTACTTGGGAATGTGCAGGAAATGGGGATTACATATTTCAACTTCATTTTTACAGAGACTGCAATGGTTTTGAAGTCAACACGAATGCAGAGAATTTAAGGGTTTGGAATCATCCAACAGTTTCTTCTATATCACTTCCGTTTCAAGAAAGAATTGATATTTCGCCTACTTGTACCCCTGTTGGTGGTGCATCACAAATTACGTGTGGAACAGGTGCTCAAGCGGGTTCTGGTCCAGGAGCGGTGGAAAAAGTTATTTACAGAAGCGAACCAATAAATTTAAGCGGAATACCTCCAGAGGAAGGCTGGGTGTTTACTTATGAAAACTTTTCGAGAAGCGGGAATTTATCGAATATTCAAAGTCCATTAACCTATGGAATGTCTATTCGTGCAATAATGTATGCCGCTCCAGATGCGGAGAGTGGAACATGTGTGGATAATTCCCCCGTCTTTTTACAAGATCCTTATGTGGTAAGTTGCACAGGAGAGCCTTACAGTTATAATCCACATGGTGTTGATCCAGATAGAGACTCGCTCGTTTTTCGTTGGGCTGAGCCGTTGAATGATTTTATTGGTGAAGAATACAACCCACCTATATTTCCTGAAGTTGTGCCTTTTGAAACAGGATATAGTTTTGATAATCCAACACCTGATCAGTCATTTAATGCGAATAATGTTCCAGCAGCATTAGATGCAGTCACAGGGGCGTTTACTTTTACGAGTTTTACTCAAGGTGATTTCGCTACGAAAATTCAATTGGATGCATATAGATTAGGACATAAAATAGCTACAATTGAACGCG
This sequence comes from Lishizhenia sp., assembly GCA_007117055.1. GTDB lineage: Bacteria > Bacteroidota > Bacteroidia > Flavobacteriales_D > Crocinitomicaceae > CSBr16-161. The sequence continues at coordinate 2,471 of SKHH01000206.1, forward strand.
AAATTCAGCTGGTGGTGTTGAGTTGTTCAGGAGATAATAACCCTCCGAGTATTACTCCTCCCTTTGCTGGAGGGACTTCTTTTGAAATAGAAGTCTTGGCAGGCGAAGAAGTTGCATTTGACTTTGTTACGGAAGACACAGACTTATTACAAGACGGAAGTCCGCAATCCGTTACTATTTCTGCTTCTGGCTTAGCGTATGGATCAGGATTTACAGATCCAAATGATGGCTGTCATGTATTGCCATGTGCAACTTTATCGCAAACTTTACCCATTACAGGAACCTCAACAGCAGCCACACGATTTGAGTGGCAAACCTCTTGTGATCACTTGCTAGACGCAACTGGCAATGCGCTCGATCAAATGCAATACCTATTTGTATTTAAAGTTGAAGATGATTTTTGTTCAGTACCTCAAGTGCGTTATGAAACGGTTACGGTTACGCTTGTGAACAGTGATGTATTGCCTGCTCCTGAAATTTCGTGTAT
>SKHH01000010.1 GCA_007117055.1 Lishizhenia sp.
GAAATGATACGATCTCTGCTGTTTTCTGTCAAATAAAACAAATTGATCGCTCTCGGATGTACTTGTGTTTTATATCCTTTATCGATGAGTTCAGCGTTCGTTTTCTCCACAGCTTGAGAAGAGAAATGGGTATTCACTTCTTTCTCCATTACGGGTAAAAATAATTCTTTTAACGCCGCTCTATCGGCATCTAGAATTAAGACCCCGTATTTCCCTAACAACTCATGCACAAGTTCAAAAGTAGCCTGTGCCAATGTTTTTCCATCCGTATAAAACGAAAACATCCAGTCCGCAAAATCAGCATCATTTTGAAATTTCTCTTTAATTTGTGCACGTACTTCTTCAAATTCTTTAATCACAAAACGACCAACAGCGCCTGACTGGTTCGTTTCCCATTTTACATCTTGATTAAATAAACGAAAATGATTGATTTCTTCAAAATCATGGTCTTCTGAAGCCATCCAATACACAGGAACAAAATCAAACGTCGGGTACTTAGATTTTAATTGTTCCGTCAACTTTACCACGTGTAAAATCTTGTAAATAAAATACAAAGGCCCTGTGTACAAATTCAACTGATGACCGGTTGTAACCGTAAATGTTGTTGGCTTCCCCAGTAGATTCAGCTGTTGCTGAATTTTCTCATCAGAAATTGAACGATATTGTTTTCTCCATTCTTCTACAAGTACTTTACGTGTTGACAAGGCGTAATTTTCTTGTTTTAATTCGATTTGCTGTTGAAAATTATCAAGTGAAAAAGGTTGTTGAATGAAAGATTCCAGTTCTGTTTGGCGATAAACTAGGTCATTGGCTATATCTGAAAATAATTGTGTGTCTGTACGTTTAATTTTATGACAATCCATGAAGTTCTTTTAAATATCTATTACTACAAAGAAAAGGAAAAAAAGTTGTTAATTCTGTGACTTATATAACGCATTAGAAGGATAAGTAAGCAATTTTAAATTCCCCTCTTCTAACACGGCATAGGTTTGATAATTGATCCATTCGCCTAAGTTAATGTATCTGCTTTGCTCGTTTAAAGTAATATCAAGGGGTAAATGCCGGTGACCAAAAATGAAATAATCCACCGATTTATTGTTCAAAACTTCCTTAGCATATTGCACTAGCCATTCGTTATCTTCCCCGAGGAATACTTCATCATCACCGCCCGTTTTTGCTCTACTTTTTCTACTCGAATAATTGGCCACCCCTATTCCAAAATTAGGGTGTAAACGCGCAAAACACCACTGAAAAAAGGGATTGGCAAAAATACCTTTGATAAATTTATAGCCTTTATCCCCTGGTCCAAGTCCGTCGCCGTGACCTATACAAACATTTTTACCTTGAAGGGTTACATATTGCGTGTCTCTATAGATCGTAACTCCAAGTTCTTTTTCGAAATAATCAAACATCCACATGTCGTGATTTCCTGTAAAAAAATAGACTGGAATTCCTTGATCGACAATTTCAGCAATTTTTCCTTGAAGTCGAATAAATCCTTTCGGAATAACTGTTTTATACTCAAACCAAAAGTCAAATAAATCTCCCACTAAATAAATGGCGCTTGCATCTTTTTGACACATGTTGAGCCAATCAACTACATTTTGTTCCCGATCTCGACTTTTTTCATAGCTTGGCACACCGAGATGAAAATCAGAAGCAAAATATATTTTATCTCCCATTGCTCTTTATCTAGTGTCCGAAGATGCTTTCTAGGGTCTTTTCTAATTGATACCCTCTTAAATTTGTTGAAATAATATTTCCTTCTTGGTCTAATAAAACCGTGAATGGAATACTTGATACACCGTATTTTTTAGCCGCTACATTTTGCCAGCCTTTCAAATCAGAAACATGTCCATCCCACGTTAAATTATCTTGTTCGATGGCACTTACCCAGCGGTCTTTACTCTTATCCAAGGAAACAGAAAAAACAGTAAAACCATCCTCTTTATACTTTTCGTATAGCTTTACGACATGCGGGTTTTCCTTGCGACATGGACCACACCAAGACGCCCAGAAATCGACCAACACCACTTTCCCTTTGTAATCCGATAGCTTCTTGATTTCTCCTTCAGGATTTTCCATTTCAATTTCTTGCGCTGGATTTCCGGGACCTAATGGATTTGCTTTAGCCAATTGTTGTTTACTTTGTTCTTTTTGCTGTACCACACTTTCAATTGCAGGTAAATCCGAATTATGCTTTTCTAATAAGTTAACAACCTCTTCATAGGCTTCAAATTCTTGCTCTAAATTAAACGTAGATAACGTTGCAATCAACGCCGCACTTTCTTTATTTTGAGCAATAAACTGTTTTCTATTTCCTCTAAATTCATTGTAAACAGACTGAAACGATTCATTTACTTGTTTTTGCTGATCTGGATGCTGTTGAAGATACAATTTTGCAGAATCTAACTTTTGCATGTAATTCGTATTCAACTTTACAAAATCATTGAGTAATTGAGAGTCTTGCGAACCCACAATATTCGTATGTTGAAACAAGTTTTTACCATCTCCATAAATTTTCAACTGATCACCGTCACGTAAAATTAAATTCACCAATTGACCATCTGTTAACCGCAACACATAAAAATCATTTTGAGGAAGTTCTATTTTTTGTGAGAAATCCCCTTTTTTATTTACTGCTCCCGTAAATAAATCATCGAAATTATCCCCCCCCTTATTTTGCGAAATATAAAAAGTATCACTTGGAAGATTAAAAAGATTTCCCGAAAGTTTCACTTGAATCGATTTATCCTGAGCTAAACCAAAAATACTTGTTAGCCAAAAAAAAGTAATTCCTATATATTTCACCATAATTCTATGTTTTTAAGTTCCTAAAAGTTCTTTTAATTTATTTTCTAACGCAGAACCACGCAAATTTGTTGCCACAATTTTCCCATCTGGATCAATCAATACGGTATGCGGTATTCCATTAAAGTTGTATTGTGAAACTACATCCGACTGCCAACCTTGCAAATCACTCACATGTCCTGCCCAAGTTAATCCATCAGCTTCAATGGCTTTCACCCATCGATTTTTGTCTGTATCCAAGGAAACACTAAAAATATCAAACCCTTTGTCTTTGTATTGGTTATATACACGCACCACATTTGGATTCTCCATACGGCAAGGACTACACCAAGAAGCCCAAAAATCTATCAACACATATTTACCTCGCAAATCGGTAAGCTTTTTCAAACTGCCATCTGGAGACTCTTTTGCGATTTCAGGAGCTTTGTTGTGTTTCGTAAAGTCAACAAACTCTTTAAAACCACGCTCTGCATCATTCACTTGTTTTGCAATATTTTTGGTCATCGGATGTTCGGGATATTTTTCTTGAAAAGCAATCGACATGTTCTGTAGCACTTTCAAATGAGCATCATCCCAATATTCAAAGCCCATCATAGGCAATAAGTTTGTCATCAATAATATATTCGCTGGATTCGTAGGATTTTCCTTAATTGATCGAATCGTAAATTGATCCATAGGCTTTTTATTTTCCAAGACCATTTTCATCAAGACATCGTTTTCGTATTGTCTCGGGTCCTCCAAGCTTTGTTGCCAATCTACAAACTTTTTCATTTCCGCAAAATAGCCGTTCAACGCTTCGGACCATTCGGTATTCGAAAACTGTGGCGTTTGATTGAAAGTTTCAAAGTCCAATTGAATAAAAACAGAATCTCCTGGAACAAGCGTCATTGGGATAACTTTCGGTTCTTTCCCCTCTTCTTTGCGCTCCTCTAATCGCAATTGGTATAAGCCCATATCTTCAATCGCTCCCCTTAACACAAAGTCACCATTTCCATCTGAAAATGTCTGTGCAATACGCAATGATTGACCCGGTAAATTTGCTTCAATCACTAAAGAAGCTTTTGCCCCTTTATGAATATTTCCAGCTACAACAACATTTGGCGTAATGGATTGATCTTTTTCGTATGCTCCTTCGTCCAGTTCTGTTTTTTCCTCTTTCTCTGTACTTTTTTGTTCTTGAATCTGTTGTTCTTCTTCACATGAAGCGAAAAAAACAAGCAGAGCAATCAACAACCAAGCATAGTTTGTAATTACGTTTAACCTTTGTTTCATCATATTTTTTTCCTATTAAGCTTCTAGTTTTTCTCTCATCAGTTTGTTAGCACTTTTCGGGTCCGCTTTTCCTTTAGACACCTTCATCAACTGTCCCATGAAAAAACCAACCAATTGTTTTTCTCCATTTCTATAACGCTCCACCTCAGTTGGGTTAGCCGACATTACACTTTCAATCCACCCCGTAATTTCGTCTTCTCCTGCATCTTGAATCAAGTTGTTCTTCTCCGCCAACTCTAACGGTGAAATAGCAGGGTTTTCTAACATCAAAGGAAATAATTTTTGCGCTGCCATTGAAGTTGATATTTTCCCTTCTTCAATTAGAGCAATCAATGCAGCCATTTCTTTCGGTGCCAACGGAAATACTTCGATTTGCTTTCCTTGGTTATTCAAATACGAACGAACTTCTCCAATCATCCAGTTAGCCGCAGCTTTATAATTATCAGTAGCTTCGATTAACTGTTCAAAATAGTGGGCAAACGGTTTTGAACTAATCAAAATTCTGGCATCGTATTCTGATAATCCTAAGGTCGAAGTATATTTGTGAAGTAATTCCTTAGGTAATTTTGGCATTTCCGCTTGAATCACATTTACTTGTTCTTGTGAAACAAACAAAGGTTGTAAATCTGGTTCAGGGAAATAACGATAATCATTTGCTGCCTCTTTTGTTCTCATGGCGCTTGTCGTTCCAGAAACCGCATCAAAATTACGTGTCTCTTGGTAGATCGTTTCTCCTTTTTCAATTGCCTCAATTTGACGTTCAATTTCATGAGAAATAGCTCTGTGCACATTTCGAATCGAGTTCATGTTTTTTACCTCGACTTTTACACCAAACTCAGCAACTCCTTTTAAACGGACAGAAATATTAGCATCACATCGCAAACTACCTTCCTCCATATTTCCATCACAGATATCAAGGTAACGCACCAACTGACGAATTTCAGTCAAATAAGCATAAGCTTCATCGGCACTGCGCAAATCCGGTTCGGTAACAATTTCCAACAACGGAGTTCCTGCACGGTTCAAATCAACCAAGGTGTCGTGAATATCAACATCATGGATACTTTTACCAGCGTCTTCCTCCATGTGAATTCGCGTAATACCAATACGAGATTCTTTTCCTTCTTTGGTTACAACATCAATAAAACCTTCGGTGCAAATTGGCGTAGTATCTTGCGTAATTTGATATCCTTTCGGAAGGTCAGGGTAAAAGTAATTTTTACGAGCAAAATACTGGTGATCAGCAATCTTACAATTCAATGCTAACCCCAGTTTTATGGCGTATTCGATGGTTTTCTTGTTCATCTTGGGAAGCGTTCCCGGATGACCAAGCGTAATTGCACTTACATTTGTATTTGGACGTGCACCATATTCGTTAATATCATTCGAATACGCCTTTGTTTTAGTCAACATTTGAGCATGAACTTCTAGTCCAATAACTGCCTCGTATTTATCATTCATTACTGCGGTCATTACTTCTACTTTCGAAATTAAATTCGAGCTACCAGCTCCTTTATAATTTTGGTCATTTTTGGTTCTTGACGACTCGCTACTTCAATCACGTCTTGAACACTCACTTTTTTAATTTTTCCCGGCACACCTAAATCCGTGATAATAGAAATTGCAAAACAAGGCATTTCCATGTGTCTCGCCACAATTACTTCTGGAACAGTTGACATTCCCACAGCATCCGCTCCTAATACTCGTACCATTTTATATTCAGCAGGCGTTTCTAATGTAGGCCCGGTAAGTCCCAAATAGACTCCTTGCGAAACTTTAATACCTTCTTCATTCGCGATTTCGAGTGCTGTGTTTATCATTTCTGTATCATAGACATCACTCATGTCAGGAAATCTGGGTCCAAAATCGTCCAAATTTTTTCCAATCAAAGGGTTTCCAGGAAAAAAGTTAATGTGATCATTTAAAACCATTATTTCTCCCACTTGAAAATCAGGATTTACCCCGCCTGAAGCATTGCTCACCACTAGTCGTTCAACACCTAACATTTTCATAATGCGAACAGGGTAAGTTACTTCTTGAAAGTTATAGCCTTCGTAATAGTGGAATCTGCCTTGCATCGCAACTACAGATTTACCACCTAATTTTCCGAAAATTAATTTTCCGCTGTGACTTTCTACTGTAGACACTGGAAAGTGAGGAATAGTATCATAATTCACCTCATCAATGATTTCGATTTCATTTACCAATCCTCCTAATCCTGTTCCAAGAATGATACCTATTGTTGGCGTCACTTCACTTTGTTGCTTCAAAAAAGCAACCGTATCTTTCATTTGATCTAACATATATTTTCAATTCTTTCTAAACACGTTTTTTCGTCTTCAATAACCACTGATATCGACTGATAAAACCAAGGAGTATGCGTTAATTCCAAAGAAGCTAATTTTTCTTTTAACCTCATCCTGTCTTTCTCTGTCGTAATAATCGCTTTGTCTTCTTTTACAAATGTATCAAATATATCATGAATTTGTTGAATGTCTGTTGTTGTAAAATCATAATGATCCGAAAAAGTTAGGCTTTTCACCGTATATTTTTGACTCAAATACACTTCAAGCGGCTTTGGATAGGCAATTCCAGTCACCAATAGCACATGATTTACTTCTTTCCATTCTTCAGAAAACAAAGGAATGATTTCACCATAATTCACTTTTGAAAAAGTAACCAACTGCTGATTGGAAGCGTTTATTTTTCGAACAATTTTAATACGTTCCTCATTGCTAATTTCTTGAGGAGATTTAGTAACAATTATAATATCTGCTCTATTTTTCCCTAATCGAAACTCACGCAAACGACCAGCTGGTAACACAAAATCTTTCCAAAACGGACGGTAAAAATCGGTTAATAGAATATTCACGTCACGATGTATTTTCCTATGCTGATATGCATCGTCTAAAAAAATCAATTCTATATTCGGAAATAAAGCAAGTAATTGCCTTACCCCCTCTACTCTATCCTCACATACAGCAATTTTTATTTGTTCCCCAAAATGATTAAAATATAATAGTGCTTCATCTCCTACATCTGCATGAGAACTTGAAGCTTGTACCAAATGAAACCCCTTGGTTTTACGTCCATATCCACGCAATACAATTGCACATTGCTTTTCTTTCTTAAAATGATTGACAAACCATTTTACATGTGGAGTTTTCCCTGTCCCTCCAACAGTTAAGTTCCCAATGGCCACAATGGTCACATTGAATTTTGTAACCTTAAAAATGCCAATATCAAAACATAAATTACGTACTGTCAGCACAATTCCGTAAATCCAAGAAAAAGGAAGTAATACAAAACGAATAAACCACAATTTACTCATCTTCAACTATACGTTATGATGAAACAAATAATGTAGCACTTGAATTTCTTTCTCCGATAATTGTTTATTTCGACGCACCATCATATTATTAGCCGCTTCAATGGCTTTATTAAAAATAAAACGGTCTTTATCATTCATACCACCCCATGCAAAACTTGGAATGAACTTAGGAGGGAAACCACCTCCAAAAACAGTCGCAGAAACTCCCACAACTGTAGCTGTATTAAACATGGTATTAATTCCAGATTTCGAATGATCTCCCATCATTAACCCCATAAACTGCTGCCCTGTTTCTTTGATAGCCTTTGATTCATAATCGTAAGCGCGAACATTACCGTAATTGTTTTTCAAATTAGAAGTGTTCGTATCCGCGCCTAAATTACACCATTCACCAATGACAGAGTTTCCTAAAAAACCATCATGCCCTTTGTTCGAGTATGCTTGAAAAACAACGTTATTTACTTCACCTCCTACTTTGCAATGCGGACCAATTGTTGTAGCGCCGTACACTTTCGTTGAAAGCTTCAAAGCGGCGTGCTGACATAAGGCTAAACCACCTCTTACCACTGAGCCCTCCATAATTTCAGCGTAATCTCCGATATAAATTGGACCCGACTGTACATTTAAAATAGCTCCTTCCACACGAGCCGTTGGAGAAATAAAAAGTTGACTTTCTTCTCCGATCAGTAAATTCGTACCACTGAGCTTCGCAGAGGTATTAATTTTTGTCAATAATTGAAAATCCTGTTTTAGAACAGTATTGTTTTGTTGATAAACATCCCATCTTTCCTCAAGGATTACAAGGTTTTGCATCGAAATTTTAACTGCAATCCCCTGCTCTAACTCCTCTCCTTTATAGGCTACAAAAGTATCATTCGCCCAAAGTTCTTCACCAAATTTCAACTTCAATAAAGCTTCAATTAACGCTTCATTGGGAATAACACATGCATTTAACCAATACGTATCCTCTCCAAGATTTGAAGGGAATAAATCACTCAAGTAATCAACAGTTTTATGGGAAACGTGCGCATTGGGTAGAAAGAACTTCCATCTTTCTGTATTCGTAAATATTCCCATTCGAATATCTCCAACGGGTCGCATAAGCGAGATAGGAGCAAATTTCCAGTGAGATTTTCTATCGTCTAGAATGATATTCATTTTGTTCTTTTTTTATCAGAACAAAACTACACAATTTTAACGTTACCATATAAAGACATCCATCATAAAAGGACGCATGGTAGAACCAAAGCTACTAAACCTCTCCTCTACTAAAGCTCGTAAGGATTCTTCGGTATACCAATCTTTTGGTCTTCCTTTTGGCGCCATTTTTTCGATTTCATCCGAAAATCGCTCTACTGTTTTAGCAAAATAAACTACTCCACCATCTTCAATCGCTAATCCTAAAATAACCCCTGGAAGTCCATTAAATGTTTCTGGACCAGAAGTAGAAATTAATTCTTCAGCGTACCATGCATAAATACGAATAGTATCATTTGCTTCCCAAACAGCTTGTCTACAATTATACCCCGCAATTTCACGCGTTGATTCTGTCATACGCCAGGTTCTTTGGCGCAAGGTATCTTTGAGAAGAACAGTTGTTCCGAAAAATGAAAACTCTTGTTTACGTTCGTTCGTATTCAAATTTTGAAAGGTAATATTCCTCATAGTGAACCAAGAGCGTGGATCTGGAACATCAGATTCTATCGGTCTAAAAATAGAAATGCTGTCATTAAAAATCAATTCGAACTCGTCCAATTTTGGTGTTTTTAAATCTGCACCTCTTGACCAGCGCTGAATATCAATCCCTTTATACCTTTTTTCGAGATTAGTTCTGCGTTCGTAGACTACTCTCCCTTCAGTGATCTGAGCAATACTATATTGAAAAGCAGTGGAAAGAACTGCTAAGAAAAATACGAGCATTTTAGAACCAACGACTTCTGCCTTCATCTTCTCTAGTTTTATTGTTATTAAATCGATAAGTAAGACCCACCATAAAATAGCGTGCAATGATTTGTGTGCGATAATCCACAATCACATTATTTAAAATCTGACGGTTGATACCAATATTTTGATTTAAAATATCATAAGCAGCAACCGAAGCAATTAAATTACCTGTTTTGGTAAAACGCTTATTGATTTTAGCATTCCAAATAAAAGGACGAACGTCAAAGCCAGCTGCTCTTCCCGTATTTACAATATATCGTACATCAGAGTCAATAAACATTCTCCAAGGAAGCTCGAAAAAGACTTCTGCTTTATACGTTTGCGTTGTAAACGGTTGATTTGCTCCAATAGAAAGACTACTGTTCGGAACAGAGTACGTGTAGTCCATTCCAATACTCACTTCAATCGTATCGTTTCTCACACTAAAGTTAACTCCTCCCGTATAACTTGTGTTTTCTGTTCTGTTCATTTGAGGGTCCTGAGGGTTGTTAGGGTTAGAAAAATCAATGATTTCTTGATTCCTATTAAAATACGTAATATTTGCATTAGGATCAATACGCAAAAACTTATTAAAAACAGGAATACCTCCTCCCATATAAATTCCTCCAAAATATACTCCATCGACATTTATGGCTTGTGAAATGGTTGTACCATCTGGAAGGTAAGTAATCGAATTCGAAAAAGCATTATTCGTTAATGTTCCAAAAAAGCTTGCCCAAATATACGATTGCTCTATGGCATTCCATTTATTGTAAAAACCATTTATCGTATGCGTATAATTTGGAATCAAATCAGGGTTTCCAATTTGAATGTTATTTGGATTTGTATTATCTCTTACAGGCTGCAACTGATTCAAACTTGGTTGTGCCGAATTAGTAGAATAATTAAACCTAAAACGATGAGCATTACTAAATTTATAGGTATACTCTAGGAAAGGAAGTAAATCATCTTCACTCTGTAAAAATTGAGAGTTATCTAAATTGTTTGTGTTTGTAATTTGCACATTTCGAAACCTTGACCCTATATTAATGGTCTGTTTTCTTGTGGTATAAATCAATGAAGCGCCTCCTCTATTTTCGAGACGCTCTGTACTGAAGTCGTTACTAAATATTGGTGCAAAGTCATCGTAAACGCCATCTAGACTATTGAATGCCAAGTTAGATTGATCTCCGATAAAATAATCTGCCTTGTATTGCACGTTTACTTTTAATTGTCTCGTTAATGGCTCTGTATAATCTAATATGGCACGATGACCAATGGTTTTGTTCTGAATATCTCTACGTTGGTCAGTAATAGAATCAAAGCCCATAAATTCTATGGAAGACAGCATTATATTCTCTCTTTCATTGTCACTATATCCGTATTGATATTCGGCGATGAATTTCCTGTTTCGTTTTTTGAAGTTTCTCACTAATTTTAAATTAATGTTTCCTTCCAATCCAGAAGCCTCACTTTGGTTGTTTACCTGCGTACGATTCATCAACGTTCCATCAGGCGTAAAGAAATTTGTTGTTGTTTCTTCATCCCTTCTTTCGTTACGTTGCGTTAAATTAGAAACCAATTCGATACGTGTAAGTGAGTCTATTTTATGCTCTACATTAAAGTTAACCGTGTGCGAATTTTGCAATTGATTATCCCGTTTTGATA
>SKHH01000036.1 GCA_007117055.1 Lishizhenia sp.
AAAGATGGAGAACAAATTCAAACAGATTTAACAGCATTTTTAAACAAGCCAAACAAAGACTTAACGGGCGTTGAGTTCTTGTATCAGTTAGTAACATTCATGAGTATATGGGGTACGTCTTATACGCAAGTAGTAAGAGGTTCAAGGTTTGCAACGCTTCAAAATCAATCGTTAGAAAATCTTGAAGCGGATAAAATGGTATTTGATTTCAAAAACAAAATACCAAAAGTAGAGAGATTAAAGGGCAATGATTTCACGCCCGAAATTTATTATCGTGATGGTTTATTGCACCCAATAGATAATGAAAATTTACTACCAATATTTGATACAGTTATATTTAGCAACCCTTACTATTCTGAAAGTAGGCTAAAATCACTTCAATTAGAAGTAAGTAATGTTCAAAGAAATTTAGAGTTCAAGAATACGGTGTTGAGTAGCCCTACGGGAATAGGAATGCTTACATCTGACAATAAGGATGCTAATGGCTCTATTCCTATTACTACAGAAGAAAAAAAGGAGATGGAAGAAGATTTAGCTAAAACATACGGTGCTGGAGTTAATCAAATACCAGTAAGGGTTACAAGAATGCCCGTCAAGTATGAGTCTACAATTCCAGATTTAAAGAGTTTAAAATTAGATGAAACGCAAACCATTTCAGCTTTAAATATTTTCGGACATTTTGGTTTGCCAAAAGAACTTTATCCAGCATTAATAAAAGGTTCTACTTTTGAAAATCAAAGTGTGTCATTTAAAAGATTTCTACAAAGTGAAGGTCAAAGTTTAGCAGATAAAATAGCTAGAACTTTTAACGACTTCTACCAACCAACAGATGGCTTGTTAAAGCTTGGATTTAACCATATGCCAATAATGCAAGAAGATGAAAGTGTTAAACAAGATGTTATAAGTAAGAAAATAGACAATCTTGTATTAGCATTACAAAATGGAGCAATAAATCAAAATGAATTTAACGAACGTGTAAATTTACTATTATGAACAAGGAAGAAATAAAAAAACTAAAAGAAGCCAAACTGAAAGAAATGGGCAAACTTATTAAAAAAGGTAAAAAAGATAAGAAATGAAATATTCAATAAAGCAGTTTCCAGATAAAAAATTCACGGATAAAATGGATTTAACAAGGTTCTTAAAAAAGAACTTTGAAGATATTGTTAAAGCTAAAAGCATTGAATATAAAAACAATGCTAATAAATCTATTGACAAGCAAGTAGTAGATGTATCGTTAATGGATAATGCATTTACTCCGCAAATAGAAAATATAACGGGAGATGTTATTGAGATTAAAAGTATTATCAATTCTACTAATATAATAGATAGCCATTTAGATTTGCATACGTTTAAATGTTGGAATAAGTCGGGAAACGAAACGAAGTCAAACTATGTACTTCAAGAACACGCTAATAAATTTACACACGTAATAAGCAGAAAGGGCGAAAATGTCAACGAAGTAATGAACTTTAAAGATTTAGGATTGAATCTAGATAAGCAATTTACTGCGAACATGAATAAGTTTATATTAAATAGAAAAGACAACCCTTTCATGTTCGACCAATACGCAGAAGGAAAGGTAAGTCAGCATTCAGTTGGGATGTTGTATGTGTGGGGGAAACTTGAATTAGCTTATTACGATGAGGAGAGTGAAAAAAATATGGAGTTCTTTGAAAAATATAAAACCGAAGCAATTAATCCAGAAATAGCAGATGAAAATGGTTATTTCTGGGTGGTTAATGAAGCCATAAAAAGAGAGGGTAGCGCAGTTTTATTTGGAAGTAATCCTGTAACACCTACGTTATATGTTAAAAATTACGAGCCGAGCAATCACTCGCAAAAAATAGAGCCGTCAATTGACACTCAAAAAACACAGAATTTATTTATTAAAATTTAAAATCAAAAGAAATGTTTAAAAAATTTTTAGAAACCAAAAACATCACAGCCGACCAATTCAAGGAAATGGACAACAAGGCACAAGCCGATTTACAAAACGAGTATTTGGGCTATTTAGAAACAAAGATTGAAAAATCAGTATCAAAAGAGGACTTTGACGCTTTAAAAAAAGAGTTAGACAAAGTAACTGGAGTTGATGGCATTATATCAATCAAAGAAGAAGTAAACAAGTTAGGAGAGAAAATCAACAAAATAACTGTTACTGGAAATGTAAATGAAAAATCTTTTAAAGCGAAGTTAACTAAGGCTTTAGTTGCAAACAAAGACAAAATAAAATCTTTCAAGGAAAACGGTACAGGATTCCAATTAGAAATCAAAGAAGCAACTACAATTACTACTGGTTCTGTAGATGCTGGAACAGTTCCAGATTTGTATGTTAATCAAGGAATCACGGAAGTTATACCTGAATTTGACAAAGTGCCATTTGTTTTAGATTTGACAAATACTGCTCCAACAGATAGACCTTCTTTAGCTTGGGTAAATCAAAAAGCTACTGAGGGTGATGTTGAAATGACAGGAGAAGGAGAATTAAAACCTTTGTTATCTACTACTTATGAGGTTGAATATTCAAACGCTGGAAAGGCGGCAGGTAGAAGTAAAGTATCTATGGAAGCTTTAGAGGACATTCCTTTTATGGTTAACGAAATCGAAAGAATTTTGAGAAGAAGACACGATTTGAAAGTAGAACAGCAAGTTTTATTTGGAAATGGTGTAGGCGAAAACCTTAAAGGAATAAACGAATATGCAAGTGCTTTCGTTGCTGGCGGATTAGCAGATTCTATTCCAAACCCATCTAACTGGGATGTTTTAATGGCTAATTATAATCAAGTTGCAGTTGCTACTGATGGAGAAGCAAACGCAAATGTAACATTAGCCCACCCAACAGATGTTACTTTAATGAAGTTAACCAAGGATGAAAATGGAAATTATGTATCACCACCATTTGCTGGCCCCAATGGGCAAACCGTTAACGGAATGGT
>SKHH01000149.1 GCA_007117055.1 Lishizhenia sp.
AAACTTGATGTGAGATGATTTTTACAATTTTCTTTTTATGGGTTACCAGTTTAGGTCGCAAAAGTGTGTCACCCTGTAAGCCTGTCCGACTGGTATGGCGGAGGTGTTATACAAAAACAAAGGACCAAATCCTTTGTTAAGAATGAATAAAAAAATAGTCCCGAAATCCTGCCTAGGCAGGATTTCGGGACTATTAATAGGGAGGGGACTTATCGCAAACATAGGGTTTCACCCAATGTTTGCATATGTTGTCCTTTCGGGACAAACATACGAGGACAATTTTGCGACTTAGCTTGGTAACCCAATTCTTTTCACTAATACTGCTCCAATAAATAGCGCATAACATCAGTACTCGTTACTATACCTTTAATGTTTTTCCCTTCAACGACAGGTAAGGAGTGATATTCTTCCGTTGCGAAAATTTCTGCTACATCCTTTACAAAAGTAGTAGGTTCAACAGATCGAGGATTTGAAGTCATAACCTGCTCAATGGACAACATATCCAACACTGCTTCATCTGCGTTATCTTGATTATCAAACATTGCTCCAAAACTCAATCGATTGATGTCGTTTTTACTAATTATCCCAATCAACTCATCTCCATTCATTACTGGAATATGTCTGATTTTCTCTTTACGAAAAATCTCTTTTACATCTCTTAAATCGTGATCTCCGGCATTTACTGTAATTACGGAGGATGTCATAATTGACGAAACTGGCTCTCTTTTTTTCATGATTTCATTGTTTATCCAACAAAATTGAAAAAAATTAAGCGTAATAAACATGATATTAATCAGCTTACGAACTGATAAATGTCAGTACGAACAAGTTTACTTGTCTTCTTCTGGCGAACTCTTTGTATTCAATTCAAATAATGTAACAGCTTCGATGTGACTAGTATGCGGAAATTGATCTACTAAACTCAATTTTTTTAATTCATACTGATGTTCATGTAGGGTTAAAATATCCCGAGCTTGTGTTGCTGGGTTACACGAAACATACACGATTCTTTTCGCTCCTAAGCGAATCACTTTCCTTAAGGTTTTAGGTGAAATTCCAGCACGAGGCGGGTCCAGTACTATTGTCCCAATTCGCCCTTCGTATTGTGGATATTCTAGCAAAAACTTCCCCACATCAGCTGCGAAAAATGAAACCGATGAAATTCCATTCCGTTTGGCGTTTCTTTTAGCATCTTGAATGGCCTCTGGAACGATATCCACTCCAATGATTTCAGCATTCGGACTGCGTTTTGCCATGATTTGCCCTATTGTTCCTGTACCACAAAAAAGATCCATCACGATTTCACCGTCTAGCGTATTTCCATCTTGAAAAACATAATCCAACGTTTTATCATATAACAATGCCGCACTTTCTGGATTGGTTTGGAAAAAACTTTCCATGCTAATTTCAAAATCAAGTCCCAATAAACGTTCTAGCACTATATTCTCTCCAAAAACAAGCGTACATTTACCATTTTCTATTTTTGCACGATCAGCTACATTATCATTGATAGTGTGTTGAAATCCAGCTATGCGATGTCCCATTTTTTCGTTGAGAAAGTCACCTACTTTTTGTAAATCGAACTGCTCTATTCCTTGTGAAGAAGTAACTAAATTAACCAGTAATTTGTCTTGTGCAAAAGACTTCCTAACCACAATGTGCCTGAAAAAACCTTCTTTCCTTGGAGGATGCCATGCTGGAAGCCCTGTTGAAGCCAAAAAAATTCTCAATTCTGACAAAAAGCTTTCCCATTCTTCATCAAATAAACCAGAGGCTTTGTGCAGACTTTCGACTTTCCACCATGTCCCTCTGTGCTTAAACCCTAAAGCAAACGCATCGTCTATTTCCTCTCCAGAGTAGATATCGTGTTCTATACATGAAAAGGAATATTCCATTTTATTACGATAGAAAAAATGTGAAGGAGAACCAATAAATTCATCAAACACCTCATCTATGTTTTGTACTTTACCAATGCGCCTGTAAACATCTAGCGCAGCTTCTTTTTTATACTTTTCTTGAATCGCTGGAGGAACATGCAGATAAGGAGCGCCACTAATTTCTTGAAAAGGCACTTCTTGTTCTTCTGGAGAACGTGTGATTACCTCTAATAATTTACACTCCGCATACTTTTTCTTCTTCTTATTGACTTTAGCTTTAACACGCTGACCTGGAAACGCATTTTGAATAAACAGCACATACTCTCCTTTCTCGGATTGTAATTTAGCGATGCCATTTCCTCCAAAAGCAAAACCCATCACATCGACTTCAATAATTTCTCCTCGATTTACCACAATACATAAATTAAACGATGAATTACAACAAACCTCGAATGATTCCTTTTTCGCTAGAATTGATAAAATCAATCACTTGTTTTTTTATTTCCGAATCTGGAAGCTCTTCATTCAAGGAGTGAATACCTTTTGAAATGTTATTATTTTGCACAAAAAGAATGCGGTAAATATTTTCAATCAATTTAATATCCTCTTCCGAAAAATTTCTTCTTCTTAAACCCACAGCATTGATTCCAGCATAACTTAACGGTTCTCTTGCTGCACGAACAAATGGTGGAACATTTTTACGAATCAAAGAAGCTCCTGCAATGAAAGAGTGTGCTCCAATATGCATAAACTGTTGTGCAGCCACTTTACCTTCTAGTATAGCAAAATCATCTATTCTAACATGACCAGACAACCCTGTATAGTTCGCAAGAATCACATTATTACCGATGATACAATCGTGCGCAACGTGAACATATCCCATCAATAAACAATTGTCTCCAACAACTGTCTTCATTTTGTCGCTAGTACCTCTATGTATCGTAACACACTCCCTAATCTTTGTGTTATTTCCAATTTCACAGGTAGTATATTCTCCACTAAATTTTAAATCTTGTGGAATAGCACCAATTACTGAGCCAGGATAAATTTCACAACCCGATCCAATACGTGTACCAGGATAAATCGTCACGTTGGGGCCAATTCGTGTATTATCGCCAATCACCACATCATCGTAAATTGTAGTAAACGCTTCGATAACAACGTTTTCTCCAATTTTGGAGTCGCTAGAAACTGATGCTAATTTATTTATCATATTATGCTTTATCTTTTACTACTTGTGCTAGCATTTCTGCTTCAACAGCAAGCTCTCCATTCACATATCCTTTCCCTCCCATGTTTACTAGTCCTCTTCTAATTGGAGACAATAAGTTCAATTCAAAAACAACCGTGTCCCCAGGAATTATTTTACGTTTGAATTTCACATTATCAATTTTCATAAAATAGGTGGAATACAGGTGTGGATCATCTAGTTTACTCAAGGCAAAAATCCCACCACATTGTGCCATAGCTTCTATTTGAAGTACTCCCGGAAATACAGGGTTACTTGGAAAATGTCCTTGAAACATAGGTTCATTCATTGTGATATTTTTCACCCCAATAATTCCATCTTCACTAATTTCCATGACTTTATCTACCAACAAAAACGGGTAGCGATGTGGTAACATTTTCTCAATATCATTAATATCGTATAAAGGCTCTTTCGTTAAATCAAACTGTTTCGTTGCTCCTTCTTGTTTTTTAATTTGTTCCTTAAGGACTTTAGCAAAACGAGTATTACCAGAGTGACCAGGGCGAGCTCCTAAAATATGAGCTTTAATTGGTCTCCCTACTAAAGCAAGGTCACCAACAATATCCAGTAATTTATGACGAGCTGGCTCATTTTCAAACTTCAGTTGATAATTATTCAGCGTTCCTATTCCAGAAACATCTACTTTAAGTCCTTCTTTTCCGAGTAATTTAGCTAATCGATCTAGTTCTTCTTGAGCTACGTCATTTCGTTCCACCAACACAATGGCGTTATCCAAGTCTCCACCTTTGATAAGGTTATTTGTAGCCAAATACTCTAACTCTCTCAGGAAAACAAAAGTTTTACAACGCGCAATTTCTTCTTTAAATTCACCTATCTTGTACATACTCGCATGTTGTGTACCCAAAACAGGTGACTTATAATCTACCATTACAGTTATGCGATATTCTTTATCTGGAACAGCTAAAATTTCGATACCTTTTTCCACATCTTCCCAAGGAATATTTTCATCTAATACAAAATAGTTACGATCGGCATTTTGCTCTTCGTAACCTACTTTTTCAATCGCTTCCACAAAAGGCCAAGCACTTCCATCCATAATAGGGATTTCTGGACCATCTAATTTTATCAAAGCGTTATCCACTTCCATACCATATAGCGCCGCCAACACATGCTCTGTTGTATAAACTCTAGCCCCATTTTGCTCTAAAGTCGTTCCGCGCTCTGTAGAAACTACCAAATCTGCATCGGCATTGATAACTGGTGAACCTTCAATATCCGTACGCTGAAATTTATAACCGTGATTTTCTGGTGCTGGACATAATTCCAATGTCACTTTTTCCCCTGTATGTAACCCTATACCTACTAATTGAACAGGCGCTTTTAACGTTCTTTGTTTATCAGACATAATTCGTTATGGATAAAAATTATTTGTCGTTTATTTTTACTTCTATTTCTCTTAATTTATTCAAAATGTAAGGCAACTTTCTAAATCCAAAATACGATTTTTTGAAATCTTCAATTGGAATTCCAGGTGATCCCATGAGTGTTTGACCTCCTTTTTTCACATTGCCAGGTATACCAGATTGAGCGACAATCTGCGTATTATCCGCTACTTTTATGTGTCCACTAATGCCTGCTTGACCTCCCACTAAAACACGTTTACCTATTTTAGCAGAACCCGCTACTCCAGATTGTGCTGCCATGGCAGAGTTTTGATCGATTTCTACGTTGTGTGCTACTTGGACCAAGTTGTCTATTTTAACTCCTTTTCTCAGAATAGTAGAACCTAAGGTTGCTCTATCAATCGTTGCATTAGCACCAATTTCTACAAAATCTTCCAATACTACATTACCAATTTGTGGAACCTTTTGAAACTCTCCTTTTTCATTTGGAGCAAAACCAAATCCATCTGCCCCTATCACAGCACCAGAGTGAATCACGCAGTTATCTCCAATTACACAGTCGTGGTAAATGGATGCATTGGAATGAACCACAGAGTTTGTTCCAATACGCACATTATTAGAAATAGAAACATTCGGATAAATCATAGCCCCATCACCAATAACCACATTTTCACCAATATAGGCAAAAGCTCCAATATACACGTCTTTTCCTACTTTCGCAGATGAAGCTATGAAAGAAGGAGATTCAATTTGAGGTTTCTTTTTGCGCATTTGATTATAAAACTCCAACAACTTTGCAAAACAAGCATAAGCATCCTTCACTTTTATAATCGTTAAGGTATTGGGTAATTCTTTTGTTGCCTGGAACGAATCATTCACAATAACAATAGAAGCTCCAGTAGAATAAATGTATTCTTCATACTTCGGATTTGCCAAAAAAGTAAGTGTTCCAGTTTCTCCTTGCTCAATTTTAGACAAACCAGTAACTGTACTATTTGAATCTCCAACTACCTCCCCATCTAAAATATCTGCTATTTGACCTGCGCTAAATTTCATTTTCCAAAAATATAAAATGTAATCTATTTACACTTTTTTTGTTTTTAATATTATTAACAGTAGTATGTTTTCAACTTCATTTTTTACGAGGGTAACACAAGTAGTACTTCTCAACTGGTGTAGACAAAGCCGATATATTCAAATTGTCTGAAGCCCTACTTACTTCTATAACTTCATTGTTTTTCATTAACAAATGTATACTTTCCTTGTGTTCGTTGTAGGCATTATTAGAAAGCTGATTCGTAGAAACAAAATAATCGAGGTGTTCTTGATCCAAGTCAAACTCTTTTCTGACCTCTTTTCTTTTCTGTACCATTTGTTCTTCAGAAAAAGGTGTTTTAGAAATCTCAATCTTAAACAATTGACGATTTATTAACCATTTACACAATAAAGACAGTACCTTATCTTCGTGTTTTTGCCATACTTTAACCGCTCCTAAAATGTCATAATCATCTAAAGAAGCAAACTCATCCAATAAAGACGGATTTTGTTCAAAGTCCTCTTTTGTAAAGTCTGACATTAAAAACAATTGAAACGCAGGACTGGCAAATAAAGTCACTCCATTTTTTACTAATTCTTTCGCCCTTCGAAGGATAAAAGTTAGCATTACTTCAGAAGCTACGACCGTTTTATGCATATACACTTGCCAATACATCAACCTTCGAGCTACCAAAAATTTCTCAATGGAATAAATGCCTTTTTGTTCCACCACAAGTGAATTGTCCTTGACATTTAGCATTTCAATGATACGATCACTGCCAATTACACCTTCAGAAACACCTGTATAAAAACTATCCCGATTTAAGTAATCCATCCTGTCCATATCCAATTGACTAGATACCAATTGATGTAAAAACGGTTTGGGATATTTGTCTTCAAAAATCTCCATGGCACAATCAAAGGCTCCGTTAAACTCCCTCGAAAGGCGCTGCATCAACCACAATGAAATTTGTTCGTGACTAATGTCTTTAACGATATCATGCTCTAGGGTATGACTAAAAGGACCATGCCCTATATCATGTGTTAAAATAGCAAGCAGTGCTCCTATCTCTTCCTCTTCAGAAATATCTTGCCCCTTTCGACGCAACACTTGAATTGCTTTATTCATCAAATGAGTCGCTCCCAGCGCATGATGAAATCGCGTATGTAAAGCTCCTGGGTATACCAAATGAGACATACCTAGTTGTTTAATTCTGCGCAAGCGTTGATAAAAAGGATGCTCTATTACATCCAACAAAATATCATGTGGTAATGAAATAAAGCCATAAACGGGATCGTTTATAATTTTCTTTTTATTATTTCTATGGTGATTTGAATTCAAATCTCTATCTTTAAAATTCTTTGTAAAATTATAAAAATATTTAGATGAGTCAGGCGAAAATTCTTTGGGCAGATGATGAAATAGACTTATTAAAGCCACATATTCTTTTTTTAGAACAAAAAGGGTATGCGGTTGAAACGGTGAATAACGGAATGGATGCCGTTGAAAAATGCGAAGATACGGTCTACGACATTGTCTTTCTCGATGAAAATATGCCTGGGATTTCAGGACTTGATGCATTGACTAGGATAAAAAGTTTTCGTCCGATGGTTCCAATTGTTATGATTACTAAAAGTGAAGAGGAATCTATCATGGAAGAAGCTATCGGTGGAAAAATTGCAGACTACTTGATCAAGCCAGTCAATCCAAACCAAATACTATTAAGTCTAAAAAAAAACTTGGATCAGTCTAAATTAGTGTCAGAAAAAACAAATGCGACTTACCAACAAGAATTTCGTCAAATTGGTATGGAGCTTTCTTCTCGTTTAGACCACGAGCAATGGACAAATCTCTACAAAAAATTAATTTATTGGGATATTCAAATTCAGTCCTTGGAAGATAAAGGAATGCGAGAAATTTTAGAAATGCAAAAGAAAGAAGCCAATCAATCCTTTTGCAAGTTTGTTGAATCCAATTATGTCGATTGGTTAGAAAATGCACAAGACGCTCCCCTATTGCTTCATAGACTTTTCCAGCAACGTGTTGCCCCTTTGTTAGATGAAAAAGTATTCTTATTGGTTATTGATAATTTACGCTATGATCAATGGCAAGTATTACGACCTGCATTTTCCCGATATTTTCAAGTAAAAAATGAAGAAATTGTATTTTCCATTTTACCTACTGCCACACATTATGCAAGAAATGCTTTTTTTGCAGGATTGATGCCCTCTGAAATTCAAAAAAAACATCCGAATTATTGGGTAACTGAAGAACAAGAGGAAGGAAAAAATAACTTTGAAAACGAATTACTTTCCGCACAGTTAAAACGACTAGGAAAGTCAACCCTTAAACACAGTTATACAAAAGTCACGAACTTAAACGCAGGAAAAAAACTGAGTGACCAATTTAACGAACTACTAAACAATGACTTAAACGTCATCGTCTACAACTTTGTTGATATGCTCTCACATGCACGTACCGATATGAAAGTAATTAAGGAACTTGCCGACGATGAAGCAGCTTATCGTTCAATTACTGAAAGTTGGTTTGAGCACTCTCCCTTACAGGAAATTGTAAAAAAGATAGCTCAATCTGGCTATAAATTAGTGGTCACAACTGATCACGGAACGATTCGTGTAAAAGATCCCGTAAAAGTAGTTGGGACAAAATCGTTAAACAGCAATTTGCGCTACAAATCAGGTAAGAATTTGAACTACAAAGAAAAAGATGTTTTTCAAATCGCTAATCCATCAGAAGCCTATCTTCCTGCAAGTTCTTTGTCTAGCGAGTACATTTTCTGCCGAAATACAGATTTCTTTGTTTACCCTAACAACTTTAACCACTTTGTTAACCACTATAAAGATACCTTTCAACATGGTGGTGTTTCGTTAGAAGAGCTTTTAATTCCTTATGTTGAATTGCATCCTAAAAAATAGACACATGGAATATCTAGCAAAAAAGGAATCTGATTTAATTTCTGTAAGTCCACAATTGTTGGAAGATTTCAAGTCTCATAAAGTATTTGCTTTAAAAGGAAAAATGGGAGCTGGAAAAACGACACTTATTCGCTATTTAATGCGTGCTATGGGAGTTACCGACGAAGTTAGTTCTCCCACCTATGGATATGTTAATGAATACCACAGTCCATATTACGGGGCAATTTATCATTTTGATTTATATCGTATAGAAAGTGAAGTAGATGCATACGATATAGGAATTGAAGAATACCTCTATTCGGATAAATCTTATGTTTTTTTAGAGTGGGCAGAATTAATTGAAAACCTTTTACCAGAAAATACCGTATGGATAGAAATAACATGTGATAAAGAAAACCAACGTTTAATTAGAGTAAAAAGTGATGACAGACCCTGAAATTATAAAAAGCCTCATGAAAGAAGGGCATTTTCTTCCTCAGGAAGAAATGTTAGAAATTGCGCGTAAAAAAAGTGGCTTACATATTGGAATTCCAAAAGAAACTTCATTTCAGGAACACCGAGTAGCACTGGTTCCAGAAGCTGTTTCATTACTTGTAGCGAATGGTCATCACATTAAAGTGGAAACACAGGCAGGCGTCAATTCCTTTTTTTCTGACAAAGATTATTCTGAAGCTGGAGCTCAAATCGTTTACGACCGAAAAGAGGTTTTTCAATGTGACATTTTACTTAAAGTATCTCCCCTTACAGAGGAAGAAGTAGAAATGATGGGAACAGGACAAACCGTAATATCAGCTTTACAAATCACCATGCAACCAAAGCAAATATTGCAGCGACTCATGGAGAAAAAAGTCACAGCCATCGCATGGGATTACATTCGGGATACTGAAGGGCACTTCCCAATAGTGCGTGCAATGGGAGAAATTGCAGGAACGACTTCTATTCTTATTGCTGCAGAACTTTTAAGTGCATTCCCAAATGGAAAGGGAGTAATGTTTGGTGGAATTGCAGGCGTTCAACCTACCGAAGTAGTTATTTTAGGAGCAGGAACAGTGGGAGAATATGCAACTAGAGCTGCAATAGGACTGGGAAGTTCTGTCAAGGTTTTTGATAATTCCCTCAGTAAATTACGCAGATTACAACAAAGCACCGGTGTGCGTATGTACACTTCTATTATACAACCCAAAGTATTATCAAAAGCATTGAAACGTGCAGATGTTGTTGTTGGTGCTGTGCGATCGAATATGGGAAAAACTCCTTGCATCGTATCAGAAGACATGGTTGCTAATATGAAGCCAGGAGCTGTTGTTATAGATGTCAGCATTGACCAAGGAGGTTGTTTTGAAACCAGTGAAGTGACTAATCACGAAGCACCAACCTTTGAAAAATATGGAGTAACTCACTACTGCGTCCCAAATATAGCTTCCCGTGTAAGTAGGACTGCATCTTTTGCCATTTCGAACATCTTCTCTCCTATTCTTATTCAAATGGGCAATAATGGAGGTTGTACAGACTTAATCAAAAAGGATAACGGATTTAGAAGCGGTGTATATATCTACAAAGGAAATTTGACCAGCGAAATACTTGGGAAAGTTTTTGGATTGAATTTTAAGGAAATAGAAATATTATTGATGGGGAGGTAATTAGGTTTGGAAGAAGTTACGATAATTATAAATCTATATTAATCTATATCACTCAAGACACCTAATTGATAGCTAATAGAAACTAATGCTTTTTGATTGGCGGCAATTCTTCTTGCTAACTCTATTTGACCATTGATAAAACTTTCTTCTCTTGCATTTACAAGAAACAATGAACTTTCTCCAAAATCAAACCTGCGCATTTCGGCATTAAGCAGCTGTTCCATACTCCGTACATTTCTTTCAAATAGTGCGACTTGATCAGTTGTAACCTCCCAAGTATTCATCGCTGTTTGAATTAACATCTCAATACTTTGTTCTTGATGCTGTAATGCCATTTCTTGGTCTTCAATCTGTAACTTCGTTAGCTTTAAATCCCCTCTAGCTCTTCTCAAAAATAGCGGCATAGAAAACTGAAGTCCCCAATTATAATCATTAATCGAATAACCAGAAATAATATCATCAGTTAAAGCTTCATTCAAGGCATTATACTTTAAATTTAAAACAGGCTTAAGTTGTTCTGCTTTCCATCTTCGCTCAATTTCTAATTGATCAAGTCGCAATTTACCTTGTAGTAAAATAGGATGATTTTTAACCAATGAATCAATTTGATTTGTAACCATTTCATCCAAAATATACTTTTTAACATCATCATTTCGAGTTGGAACCACTCCTTCATCAATTTCCAGAGGAACATAGCCTTCTCCCCATAAAAACACTGATAATCTTTCTGATTGATTTTTAAAGTTCAGTTCTGCCTCTTTTAATTGAATCGTTCTATTTTGTACTTGAATAAAAGCCTCTACCGTATCAATTATGGGTACATCTCCGAATAAAGCATT
>SKHH01000234.1 GCA_007117055.1 Lishizhenia sp.
GTTGCGCGTTCCAATAATCCCTTGTATTTTTCGTCTTTCATTACCGTGAGTAACGAATTGTGCAAGTACACTAACTCCATCATTACTTCTTGAACGCGGTGCAAATGTCCTTTTTTTTCAAGCCCTCTAGACTTCATTTCTTGCACAATCGTTTTGTACCAATCAGTAATAGTCGGAAGTAAAGATGCGCTTTTTGCTTGTGGTTTGGCAATCTTTTCAATTATAAGATCTAAATCCAATTTATACGCTCGAATCATATCCTCTGTTTGATACATGAGGATAATGTATTCGGCAATATTTTCATTTTTAATATTTTCAACAACTATCATGCACTAGAAGTTTAGTCCAGATACGTCATCTTCACTTTGCGCGTCTTCCATTTCTTCTTCTACACCCGACATGATTTCTTTTTCTCTTTTATTGAGAAATTTCAGAAATTCAGAAGTAGCATCGAAAGCATCGGAAATATAAGTAATTTGACCTCCTTTTTGATAGAAGAATAACAGATCAATGTCATTGATTTCAGAGAACTCTCTGCCTGCTTCAGAGATTTTATTCATCAAAGCAGTCTGGTACTGTAGAGACTCTCGTTGCAATTCGGCACCTCTTTGGCGCTCAAAAGTTGCAATTGCCTCTTGTTTTTGCATCGCCTCTTGCTGAATATCTTCTAGCTGATAACCAGTAATTTCACCAGCATCCATGCGCTGACGAATTTTAGTTTCATATTCTTGATAACTCTGGTATTTTCCTCTCAGCTGACGTTCGAAATCACGTTCCTTTGCTTTTAACATGGAGTCAATTTCTCGGTAAAAGTTAAATCCTTTTGCAATGCTATCTTGGTGATAGTAAGCAATCATTAATCCACCTTGAAGACTGTCTCTGTGCTTTGTTTTTCTTGGAGTAATAGAAGCAGAATCTTCATTGTTGTTAGCTGCTGAATCATTCGAATTGCAGCTAGAAAATAGCAATGTAAAGCTTAATAAAGCAGTGATTGTTACAGTAAAATATTTCATATCAGTAATTGTCTTAATTATTAATTGCATTGTTTTTATTTTTAAAAGCGTTGTTCCAGTCTTCGCGCATGCTTACAAATCGATGAATACAAGATTTTAATAACTCATCATTGATCATAGCTTTAACATCATCCAATCCCATAACATCTGTTTCGGAAATTTTATAGGTTTGCTCAAATTGACCCAGTTCAATTTTTACAATATATTTAGCATTATAACTGAATATCTGAATTTTGAATTTGGGATGTGGAATTTCTTCAATTACTCTCATGGTGCAAAAATGATAAAAATTGACAAATCTATGGTAATGGTTTTGTCCTAAAATTTTAAAAAATCACCAATTGGTTAATATACATATTATATACAGCTGATTTTCGGAGAGTATTTTACTTTGTACAAGTAAATTGGATAGTTTTAAATTGTTCTATTTAAAACTTTTCGAAATCGCCAATAATTTATACCTAAAATAGGGGATATGTATTAGCAATTTATTATATTCGCAACAATTTAAAATACATGAAATTTTTATATTATGGCCTTTGATATCGATATGATTAAAGCTGTTTATGAGCGATACCCTGAACGTATTGCTGCAGCTCGTAAGGTGGTGAACAAGCCACTAACACTTTCCGAGAAAATTTTATACACGCATTTATGGGAAGGTAATGCATCAGAAGCTTTTGAAAGAGGGAAATCTTATGTTGATTTTGCTCCAGATAGAGTTGCTATGCAGGATGCTACTGCTCAAATGGCGTTATTACAGTTTATGCAAGCAGGAAAAGATAAAGTGGCTGTGCCTTCAACTGCACATGCAGACCACCTTATTCAAGCGAAGTTAGGGGCAGATAAAGATTTACAAGAGAGTTTAAACAAGAACAACGAGGTGTTTAACTTCTTGAGTTCTGTTTGTAATAAATATGGTATTGGTTTCTGGAAACCAGGAGCAGGTATTATTCACCAAGTGGTTTTGGAAAATTACGCTTTCCCTGGAGGAATGATGATTGGAACCGATTCTCATACGGTAAATGCTGGAGGATTAGGAATGGTTGCTGTTGGTGTTGGTGGTGCTGATGCGGTGGATGTAATGGCAGGAATGGCTTGGGAACTCAAGTTTCCAAAGTTGATTGGTGTAAAATTAACTGGAAAAATGAACGGTTGGACAGCTCCTAAAGATGTGATTCTTAAAGTAGCTGGAATTTTGACTGTAAAAGGCGGTACAGGTTGCATCGTTGAGTACTTTGGTGAAGGTGCAGAATCTATGTCTTGTACAGGAAAAGGTACAATTTGTAACATGGGAGCTGAAATTGGTGCAACAACTTCAACTTTTGGTTATGATGATTCTATGCGTCGTTACCTTAAAGCGACTGGAAGAGCTGATGTTGTTGAACTAGCAGATCAAGTAGCTGAGCACTTAACAGGTGATGCAGAAGTATACGCAGAGCCAGAAAAATATTTTGATCAAGTAATTGAAATTAACTTAGATGAGTTAATGCCGCATATCAATGGTCCTTTTACGCCAGATTTAGCTACGCCAATCAATGAAATGAAAGCTGCTACTGAAAAAGGTGGATGGCCTCAAAAATTAGAATGGGGACTAATCGGTTCTTGTACAAACTCTTCGTATGAAGATTTAACAAGAGCTGAATCTATTGCAAGACAAGCAGTAGAGAAAGGACTTGCAACTAAAGCTGAATTTGGTATTAACCCGGGGTCAGAGCAAGTGAGATACACAGCAGATAGAGATGGTGTTTTAAAGGCGTTTGAAGATTTGAATGCGACTATTTTTACAAATGCGTGTGGACCTTGTATTGGTCAGTGGGATAGAGCAGGTGCGGATAAACAAGAAAAGAACTCAATTATTCACTCGTTTAACCGAAACTTTTCTAAGCGAGCAGATGGAAACCCTAATA
>SKHH01000045.1 GCA_007117055.1 Lishizhenia sp.
CAATCAAATTAGCGTTATCAGCGAATACATCAACTGACTCGGATTTTGGTAAAGATAAAGCTAAAACAACATCATCCAAATAATCAGAAATAAAGGATTTATTTTCATATTCTAGAGCTTCGCTATACCTCAATTCATTGGAATTATCCGTTGAATAATCTTTTTCAATTGAAGCAAGTTCTCGACTATTTACAGCGTCTCGTTCCTCAAAAATTGAATGTTTTACATCTGCCATAATCAGCTCAGCGAACTCTTCATTCGAACGGATCAATGTAACTTCATTTTCAGCCACCCTTAACGCGTCATTTTTAATTTCATCATGATGAGTTACTGATCGAGACACATCTGTTTTAGAAGTAACCACTTCTATCTCATCATCAAACAAATCTATTCTTTCAGCATCTATTAGTTCAGAGAAATATAACGCCTCTTTCTGAACATTTGAGATCATCCACCAACTAAATATAGCAATCAACGCAAGTAAGCCTGAACCAGCAAAAAGATAAGATTTAAGTGGAAAAGATTTTTGGACGGAAGTCACATCAAAAATCGGAGTGTTTGAAGGGTTGAATTTCGCATCTTTCCATGCATCCAATTCTACCTCCAATTCTGGATGAAGAAAAACAAAATGCTCGAGTTGTTCTACTTGATGCGGAGATAAATTGCCTTCAGCATATTCAAACAACCATCGGTCGATATTTTCAAAAGACGGACTACTCATTAAAAAGTGTTAAATGCTTCAACTGTTTTTGTATTTTTTTTCTTGCGCGAAACAAGTAGACCTTTACTTGAGATTCGGAGACATCTAATATCTCACTTATCTCCTTATAATTGTATCCTTCCAAATCACGAAGCAATACAATACTTTTCTGCAAAGGGGGTAAAGTTCTCAGTACTTTCTCAACAATTTCTTTTGTTTCAAAAGAATGATCTACCTTACCTCTTTCAGGAAGAGACTCTCCACAATAATCTGTTCTGTTTTTTTTCTTAACAAAATTAATTAATGCATTATGTCCAGTTCGGAACATCCATGATTTCGCAGACGTAACCTCAACCTTCTTCCTGTTTTTCCATAGTTTCTCAAAAACATCTTGTACAATATCATTCGCGTCCTCATGATTTTTGAGGTATTGAAAAACATACCCAAATAAATTTTGCGCCTGTTCCTCTACGACCATATTGTACTCTGTTCTATTCAAAAAATACGTATTTAACAGTAAAACAATTTAACACCTTCAAAAGTTACACCCTTTTGAAAATTTTATTTTTATAAAGGTATAAAAAGTTTTTATTTATTAACCAAAAACCGTTCATATAAATGCAAACCACTAATATATAACACCTTAGCTAAAAATACGGATTCAGACAACTATTAATTATTTTCAAACAATTTTTATTCGCTCAATATTCAGTTACCTTTGTTTTTCTGTAAAGTAGTGGGAAGTGAAAAACATACTCCAAAAAGTAGATTTTTTTATCATTGGATTGCTATTGATGATTCTACTTGCATTTACCTTCCCTTATTCTGCTGAATATTCTAGATTGCAACTTGACTCTTTTGTATACTGGGGAATTAGTGGCATATTTTTTCTTTATGGATTAAAACTAAACCTTCGTGTCATTCTAGAGGATTTGCGCAACTGGAGACTTCATATTTTAATTCAGTCTACTACATTTCTACTTTTCCCATTATTAGTGTTGATTGTTTATCCTTTTATAAAGGGTACTAACTATGAAATTATTTGGCTCGGGTGTTTATTTCTAAGTGCATTACCTTCTACAGTTTCTTCTTCCGTAGTTATGGTTTCTATTGCCAAGGGTAATATTCCCTCTGCGATATTTAACGCTAGTATTTCTGGGTTATTAGGGCTTCTTTTTACTCCATTATGGATGGGTATATTTATTTCGAAAAGTAGTGAATCATTGAATATTCTTAACTTAATCAGCGAACTATTTCTACAAATCTTATTACCTGTAATTATAGGTGTAATACTCAATAAATTCTTCATACAGAAAATAAATAAGTACAAGCAAATTATTAGTTGGTTTGACAAGCTCGTGATATTCTTAATTGTATACAAAAGTTTCTCTGCTGCCTTTTTAGATGATATTTTTTCTGCTTTACCAATTATTCCTTTCAGTATGCTGGCAATGTATACGCTACTATTGTTTTTTATTGTTTACTTCATTATTTACAAAACAACAACATACTTAAGATTTACACGTTCAGATAAGATTACTGCTTTATTTTGCGGGTCTAAAAAATCATTGGTACACGGCTCAGTATTTATCACACTTTTAATTACAGACACATCCCAACAAAGTTTATTTTTATTACCCATAATGATTTATCATAGCTTTCAACTACTATTCACTAGCTATATTGCCAGAAAAATGGCTAAACAAGAATCCTAAGTAATAATTATGAAAAACAACTGACAATGTTAAGACTTGCTATTCCTTAGACCAACTAGCTCCTTCGGCACCGTCTTTAACTAAAATCCCCGCTTCATTTAGTTTGTCACGGATTGCGTCCGACGTTGTCCAATCCTTATTTTCTCTAGCTTTCTGTCTTAATTCTAGTACTAGCTCCATAACCGTTGAAAGCTCATCACCTTGAGACTCCTCGATCAATTTCAAGCCAAGCACATCAAATACAAATGCATTTATTTTTTCAATCAATTTTGATTTATCCTCTTCTGTCAATGTCGCTTGATTCATATTAACCGACTGAATAAATTTAGCTGCGTCAAATAAATGTGCGATTAAAATAGGAGTATTAAAATCGTCATTCATTGCCTGGTAGCATTGTTTAATCCAATCGTCAATATCCCATGAAGAGGTCTTTCCAGTTTTTAAATCCGGTAAAAGGGAAACAGCATCCATTAACCTATGAAACCCCTTTTCAGCAGCAATTAATGCTTCAGAGCTAAAATCCAAGGTACTTCTGTAATGCGCTTGCATCATGAAAAAACGAACTACAATAGGGTGAAACGCTTTATCTAACACATCATTTTCTCCAGAAAATAACTCATTAGGAAGTAGGGTGTTTCCGGTAGACTTACTCATTTTTTTTCCATTCAACGTAAGCATATTGGCATGCATCCAGTATCGTACAGGCTTAACGCCTGTTGCAGCATGACCTTGAGCTATTTCACACTCGTGATGAGGAAACTTCAGGTCCATTCCGCCACCGTGAATATCAAATTGATCCCCAAGATACTTTGTACTCATAGCAGAGCACTCAAGGTGCCACCCTGGAAAACCCAATCCCCAAGGAGATTGCCATTTCATGATATGTCCTGGTTTCGCATTTTTCCATAGAGCAAAATCAAGAGGAGATCTTTTTTCATCTTGACCATCTAACTCACGTGAGCCAGCCTTTAATTCTTCAATTTTTCTTCCTGAAAGTTCTCCATATAGTGCTTCATTATCATATTTCTCAACATCGAAATAAACCGAGCCATTTACTTCATACGCTAAACCTTTCTTCAGTATTTTTTGAACCATATCAATTTGCTCCAAAATATGTCCAGTCGCTGTTGGTTCAATACTCGGAGGACGATTATTAAACTTCGCTAACGTTTCATGAAAATCAACCGTGTACTTCTGAACAATTTCCATTGGTTCTAATTGCTCTAATCGTGCTTTTTTAGCGATTTTATCCTCCCCCTCTTCTGCATCATTTTCCAAATGGCCAGCATCAGTAATATTTCTAACATATCGAACTTTATATCCTAAATGTTGTAAGTATCGAAAAACCATATCAAACGAAATAAACGTACGGCAATTTCCCAAATGGACAAAGTTGTAAACAGTTGGCCCGCAAACATAAAGTCCAACAAAACCATCTGTAATTGGTTCAAAAACTTCTTTTTTACCTGACAAACTGTTATATATAATTAATTCATTCATGTTCTCTAAATATTTAGGCAATAAAAAACGATTAACGAAAATACTCAAATTTCAGACTTTAGTTCTGAATAATTCGATTTATTCAAGAAATATTTATTCCAATACCAATAACACAAAGCGCCCAAGATATAGCATAAAATATCAAAAACATCTCTGGTATACTTATCATTTAATGCTGGCAATAGCCCTTCGAAGAGAATAGACAACATAAGTACTAGTGTAATTAACATTCCAAGCTCAATTTGCAAAGTAGGATTTTTAAATATCCACCTTAAAGCAACAAGAATTGGAGGTAATACTACTGGAACAACCAATAAATCATCTAAATAGCTACTAACAAAACTAACCTCCATAACCGAATATTGAAGTAATTGACTAAGAATAAAAAGAAGACAACAAACAATAAAAAGCGGATCAGCAAGTGGATTGAAATACTTTTTCATCAAGCGGCAATCCATGCAATAAGATATAAAATAAAAGAAGCTATAGTAAAAAAGGTCCAGTAAATTGGTCTAACTATATATAAAATCAATTTTCGCCACCAAGGGAATTCAGGGCGTATTTCAAAGAGAGGGCTTTGCTCAATTTTCAAGGGCAATTTCCCTTCTTTCTTCAAACGAATTATTCTTGCTTTTTTTCTATCCAGGAGCTCCCCACATTCCAGGCACTTTTCTGCTTCATTTTCATTCCATGTACCGCAATTTGAACACCTTTTTTGACCCATATTCAATAACTTTTCAACATCTACACTTCGTTTATTTTTTGAAATGTAACAGTTACAAAATTACATATTTTTTAATTGAGCTACCAAGCTAATGCAAAAGCTAAATTCTTTTTCTTTTTTCTTTCAATTGTAATAAAAAACATCACTAAATTAAAAAAAAAGAGGTTGCAAAACTGCAACCTCTAGATAATATACGACAATCCTTTATTCAGGTCTAGCAAAATTAGTTTCCATTTTGCGAGGAGCTTGCTCTTTATTCGTTTCTTTTGGATCTGCAACTCCTTCCTCTAGTTCTCCAGAAACTTGTGCAGGCTCTGCTTTTTTCTCTTCGAATAACTTCTTTTCAATTTTTACTGCTTTCATTTCGCGCTCAGTCTCTTGTTGGCCAAAAGCAAGCGTACAAACAAATAAAAAACCTACTGCTAAAAAAGTATTTTTCATAATTTCTACATTAAATATTAAAATTCATATTTATAATATCATCAAATTTAGTAAATTATGTTTAGAATAAAAAACATCATAATGTCATTTTTTCGTAAACATGACTACCTGAGTGTTAATCTTTCTAAAAATCATCTTCTGTTAGGGAGAAATTCTCTAAATTATCATCTATATCATCGTTATCATCTTCTACTTCTCTGTCGTAAGTATCATCATCTGAAGAACTTGTAACATTCTTACTTGGTCTAAGAATATTCGTTTGGGCGACGTTTAATCGTATCTCTGTCCTAATCGACCCATTTTCTTGCTCATAAGCTTTTGCGAAAGGAGTTCCAAGCAATTCAACCAAGGCACCGCTTTTCAAAAAATCAAGAATTCGCATATTTGCTCCTTCTTTCTTCCAAATCGTACAATTCACCCAAGTAGTTTTTGATTTTTGCTCACCTGTTCTTTTGTCTCTCCATGTCTTATTATGAGCTACGGGAAAATTGATCGCTATTCTTCCTCTGTCTACCTGCTTTACAGTTGCATCTCTACCAATGTTTCCAATTAATCTGGTCTCAAATACTGTTGCCATAGTTTGTAAAATTCATTTAAAGATTGAAATTAAACACTAATATAAAAGATAAATGGAATTAAGTAGTACATTATTTTCAATTTTCTTTTGAAGTCAAAGAATGCTTATCAAAAAAACTAATTAAAATCATAAAAAGTCAACCCTCATTTTCTTTCAATTTGGCAAGTCGCTGTATTACTTCATCCTAACAACAAATGCATCTGGAAATCCTTTTTTCTTGACCATCTCTAGAAAGACTTCTGCTTCCTTTTTGGTTTCAAAATGTCCAACAAAATACTTGTATTTATAGGTGCTTTTAGAATCTACACGCACTGGGTCTACTCTCTGACCTAAACGAATAAAAGACGGATCTGATGAAATTAAAGTTTTTGAAGACATTATTTGAATACGGTAGTTACTTGAGGAAGTTTTTTCAAAATTTATTTTTGGATGTTGCTTTTTTAAAAAAGACCGAAAGGCTCTAAAAATTGCCGAAGCCATATAATCTTGTCCTTGCCCTGAGTTCAGAAATTTTGCTTCTTCTGTATTCGTAAGAAATCCACACTCTATCAATACGGTGGGCATTTGAGTATATTTCAATAATTGAATAGAGTGCCCTCTATCGTCACCGTCCTTAATACCCCTAGAGTACCTGCCAGCTCTTGTGCTGAACTCTCTTTCTATTTCTTTCGCTAGCAAGTAGCTTTTCGAAGAGCGTCTATCGTGAATATGAGTTTCTGTCCCCTTCACTTCTCCTTTCGAACTACCATTACAATGAATTGAAAGAACATAATCAGCTTTAAGGTTATTCATATAATCTACCCTTGCTCCTAAACTTGAATATGTATCTGTTCGTCTTGT
This sequence comes from Lishizhenia sp., assembly GCA_007117055.1. GTDB lineage: Bacteria > Bacteroidota > Bacteroidia > Flavobacteriales_D > Crocinitomicaceae > CSBr16-161. Next base: position 6,498 of record SKHH01000045.1, read on the forward strand.
ATAATGCACCTCTACATTCGCTAACCTTTCAGATAAGTATGTTCCTAACTTTTGAGCAATTAATAAATTCAATACTTTTTCTGGATGTTGCTCTTTCTGAATTGCTAGATGCCCAAAGTCCCTTCCTCCGTGTCCTGGGTCAATCACAACTACTATTTTTTTATCTTGTGTAAAGCCAACACTGATAAAAATAACAAGAGCAAGTATAACTGAGTAAAAATTCATATACTAATTATTGGGTATTTTCTCGATTAAGAACTCACGTTTGTTTCTGAAACTTAGACAAAACAAAAAGCAAGTACTTCGCAAAAAGTCAACAAAAATAACCTTTCCTTTATTATTTTTAACTTCAAGTCTTTAAAAAAGGTAAAAAACCAATAAAAAACCCCACAAATGTTACACCTTGTTGTGTTTCTAATGTATCCTCGGTCATACAGGACATCACCATAATAAGCACAAAAAAGAAGCCAACCCAATTTCTATCAACAACTACCCGATGAAAGAGTAATGAACAAAGTATTAGAAAAGTAATCAATCCAAAAATCCCAAAAGCAACCCAAAATGATATAAATTGATTATGAGGTCTATCCCATAAGTGAGAAGATAAATTAGAATTTGATATGTTGAAATATCGATTCATTTCCTGTATGATATCTCCATTACCGACACCAAACAACCAATTTTCTTTTATTAATTCAAACGCAACATTCCAAAATTCTAATCTTTGTAATACCGAATTACCATCAGGAGATGCTCCTGCTTGATAACTATGTAATTCTGAACGAAATTCCTCTAACCGAGACCAGGAGCTTCCTGGCCGCTGATAAAAAGATGCTATTCCATTTTCCACATGAAGAATATCATCATCTGTCAGTTCTAGCATTCCTTCTTTATCTTTTCTTAACCCTTTTGATGTCAAGTACCTATATAATGTGTTTTTTAATGTGTGACCTTTTTTATCTTTTCCTGAAAAATCCATTTGTGATCGTTGATTCCAAATCTCCTGTACCTCTTCATCCACAATATAAACAAAAACGGGGCTCCCTCTTTCCATACGCGAATTTGATAAATCATGATAATATACATTTCCTGACAATGAATATTTATCAAGATCTGTTTTATTCAAATTATGTTCTACTGGTCCAAAAAATGAAAACCCAACTGAGATTAAACCCGCTAAAACACCTATTAATCCAATAGCTCCAATTTTTCTACTCCACGAGTGATTGAGGTAAGAAAAATGAATAAAAAGGGAACTAATCAAAACAGCTAAATACGAAAGAGTGGCGCTTCCTACTTGTGACAACAGGGTATAATAACTGAACCATAAAAACAATGCCACCCCAATGATTTTGAACTTAAAAGTAGCTTTTTCAAAAAACACATAATGTAAGGAAATAGCAGCGCCAAATGAGATTAACAAGCCATACCGTATATGAGATCCAAATCGAGACATATATCTTAAATCACCTAGTAATTCTCCTCCAGTAACAAAAAATGACACTACATTTAATATTGACGTCAAAAGCAACATGCTTAAAAAAGCCCCCAAAATCAACCTTATGTATTTTTTCTCTAAAGGCTTTGCAATCAAACCTAATGGAATACTTAGTAAAGGTAATTTGGTTCGAACATCCGAAAGTGCTTCCATGGAATTCTCAGAATAAAAAACACCGAAAACATGAAACAAAAATAATACAGCCACGAATACGAAGATAACATTGGTTTTTAGGAGTTCCCAATACGCTTTATAGTTACCTTCAAGCAGTAAATTAGCAACAAGCCAAATACTACCTATAGACATAAGTACTTTGTTAAAGGGAAGTCCAATTACTAAAATTAACGCCCCTACAAAATGAAGAAAGGAATGTACTTCAAATCCAAAAAGTCGATTTAGCATAAGCTATTCTTATGGTTTTAGAATAGCATTATAACGATTTAAATCAGAAAGTATTGCAATCGCCTCCTCAAGGGCCTTATCATCACGAAAGGCATGCATAATCCGACCATTTTGGAAATAATAACGTGATACTATTTCGTTTTCAGCCAACGCAATTATCTGATCCTTAAACAAGTCTACATCTTTTTCCTTTGAAGCCCTTAACTTTTGCATCAATGCTTGGTATTCTTTTTCAATTAGTTCATCATACCCCTCAGCTCTTGCAATATCAAATAGTTCAGCTAATTTTTCTTCGGATCTAGTAGCGTACTTAAAGTCTTTCTCTAAAATATAACTTCTTAATTCATTCCATTGATTATCTTCAAGTTTAAATTCCTTAGGAGCTGAAATAGAAGGATTTTCACGCGAAAATTTAGTTGCGAAATCAAACACAATATTTTCCAACAATAACACTGCGGTAATTTTCGCTAATTCTTCAGACTCTGTTTTTATATCTGGTTCAATACCTCTTCCATCAATAACCTCTCGACCATTTTTAGTTTGAAAAACAGTTATCAACGAATCTGGAACCTCATCAACTCTTCCGTCATACTTGTGATAATAATCGAGCTTTTGAACACATCTTCCCGAAGGTGTATAATATCGTGCAATGGTTAACTTCATTTTAGAGCCATACTTTAAATCGAGTGTACGCTGAACCAACCCTTTTCCGAAAGAAGTGTTTCCAACGACAACCCCACGATCTAAATCTTGCAAAGAGCCAGATACAATTTCAGATGCTGAAGCGGATGTTTCATCAATTAGCACTACTATAGGGATTTCTATATCTAATGGTGCATTTTGAGTTTTGTAGGTTCTATTTTCCTCAACAATTCTTGCTTTCGTCTCAACTACTTTTTGCCCTTTTGGCACAAACATATTTACAATATTAACAGACTCAGCCAAAAGCCCACCACCATTTCCACGTAAGTCCAAAATCAACTTTTCCATTCCTTCTGCTTTTAGTGTTTCAAATGCTTCCGTAACACTTTTAGACGCTGTTTGTGTAAAGGAGTTAAGCTTGATATAACCAATCCCATCCGCCATCAAACCACTATAGGGCACATCTGGCATTTTAATTTCATCTCTAGTCACCTCTACCTCTCCAACTCCAACAAATGGTCTATCATATTTTAATACGAAAGAAGTCCCTTTTGTTCCTTTTAAAGCTGTCGAGACTTCTTCTGTGGACTTACCTTTCATATCCTTACCATCTATAAAGAGAATTATATCTCCTGCCATCAATCCAGCTTGTTCGGCGGGATTATTTTCATAAGGCTCTGCTATTACAACATAATCATCTATTTTTCGAATTAGTGCGCCAATTCCACCATATTGACCTGTTGTCATCATTCTGTAATCCTCAATGTTAGCCTCATGATAAAAAACAGTATAGGGATCAAGTTCTGCCAACATAGCATCAATCCCCGCTTTCGAAATCGCACCAGTTCTTGGCTCATCTACGTAATACTTTTCAAGATTTAGGTAGATTAAATCTATTAATTCTAAATTTTTAATTACTTCGAAACCATTGCTCTGAGCAATCGAAAAAGTAAATGGAAACACCAATAAGGCTAATACAATAATCTGTCTTTTCAGTCGATTCATCATTTTTTTGTATTTAAATAGAATTTGAAACCTCATTCACTAAACGCTTTAAAATTAAGATAATTTTCTTTTCAATTTCAGCATAACAGAGTATTTCATCGCTAGAATAAATCAAAAACAGCGCCAATTGTTTATTATTTGCCCCCAAATACTCTTCTAGTAAAGATTTATTGAGGCGTATAGCCTCTTTGATTCGTCTTTTTAATAAGTTTCTGTCTGGTGCTCGTTTGAATTTTTTCTTTGGCACCGATACGGCAATTTGAAAAGTTGTACTTGAAGGGATCTCGTGGGCTAAATAAAACAGTCTCATCGGATAAGCTTTCACCGACTGTTTTTGATTAAAAATCGATTCAATCGCTTTTTTACTGCATAGCTTATATGACTTTCCAAATTTATTGCTCACGAAGCAAAGGTAGTCAAAATAAACAGAGGAAAACTCAGCTAGTTCAGCTATAAATGATCTTGAATAATTTTTTGCAGTTCATTTTTTGGAAGAACGCCAGAGGAACGCCAGACAATTTCTCCATGCTTAAATAATAAAAAAGTAGGGACACCACGAACTTTATATTTAGTTGAAGTTGCAACATTTTTATCCACGTCCACTTTTAATACTCGTAACTGATTTCCAAAATGATTTTTTAGCTCGTCAATAACCGGTGACATTGTGTGACAAGGACCACACCAAGCTGCATGAAAATCTACTAAAACAGGAGTATCACCGTTAATAATCTCTTTAAAAGCACCCATACTCATCTATTTTTTTTCCTTATACTTTTTAATTGCATCTTTTTTATAGCTACTAAAAAAGTTCATCCAAATCAATCTACCACCCCGAAAAGTGATTGGGGCCATTAGTATTAAGACGGCCAAAATATTTATAATATACACCCA
>SKHH01000286.1 GCA_007117055.1 Lishizhenia sp.
AATATTACCACCTTTGAAAATACATTTACGCGAAAACCAATATCGGGTAGAGCCTCTTTGTTGGTGGGGAGTTTTGGACAATACGAAGGATTTGTTGCTGCAAAATCTGGTTGGGATAATGGCTTTATAAGTGTTTCTGGTAAGTATCGAGAATCACAGGGGAACTATGCGTATCGTATTCCAGTGGGAAGTCTGTTTTATGAAGGTGTGCGCAGAAACAATGAATTAGAGGAATATTTTATTGCGTTAGGAGGCGGTTTTCGTACTTCCATTAATGAAAGTGGCAAAGCAAGTCAAACCATAAAATGGAGTATTCAACGGGACGTTTCAGACAAGGAACTCCCTGGTGCTGTCATCTTTTATAACGATTTTGCTGATCAAACCTTACAGTCTGAGCAAACAAGAGTTGGCGTAACCCATACTTATGCGCAAAATGCATTTAAATCCTCGCATTTTGTTTCTTGGAATCAACATCAGTTAGATTATATAGATCCTTCTTTTCTTAACGCAGAAGGTTTTTTACATCACCATTATGAAAACAATGGATTCGCTGGAGGAATTAATAGTTATTATGTCAATAATAATTGGCACTTTTTTTCAGGGCTGGAGCTGCGACAAGATGTGTTGAAATCCAACAGAAATGATTTTGGTAGTCCATTACGAAGAGATGTAAAAGCGAATCTAGGAATTCGAAAGGAGTTTAATTCATTTCAGTTGAAAACGGTTCTTTTTTACCAAGGGATACAAGATGAGAACAGAAGTGTATTACACGATCAAATGATTCACAGATTTAATCCTCAAATTTCGTTTCAAACGAATGAAAAGTGGAGTAAGAATGTTCAAGTAGATGCGTGGGTGAAAAAATCCATGCGTCCTCCTAGTTTTAATGAGCTGTATTACTCCCAAATTGGAAATTTGGCCTTGGAACCAGAAGACGCTTTGCAGTTTAACTTGGGGTTGAATTACATTAAAAAATCGAAACGCAATGCATTTAAATTGGGGGCTTCCGCATATCATAATCGGATAACCAATAAAATTTTGGCTTTGCCTACTCAAAATTTATTCGTTTGGTCAATTCAAAATATAGGATCGGTAAATGTGTTGGGAGCAGATATCCATGCTAATAATCATTTTTCATGGAAAGAGAATTGGAGCTGGACTTCTTCGCTAACCGTTTCTTATCAATCGGTGAAAGATGTTTCGGATGAATTAAGCCCTACCTATCGAAATCAATTGGCCTATGTTCCAAAATGGTCAGGAAACTGGATTAATTCCATACATTATAAGTCTTATGCGTTGCACACTACGATTTTTGCTTTGGGTGACCGATACAGTTTAAACCAGAATATTCCTGCTAATAAGGTTGCTGGTTTTCTATTATTAGATTTGTCAGCTTCGTATAAGTTAGAAATGAAATCACATGAACTAACCTTGCATGCTGGAATCCGAAATGTGACAGATGAAAACTATGTTTTTATCCGTTCGTTTGTAATGCCGGGCAGAAATTACTTTATTCAATTAAGATATGAATTTTAATAGGGCTCATTCCATACATTTTGTTTATGTGAAGTTAACGTGGTATATCCCGATTTTACTGCTAATTTTTGCATGCCAGAAAGAAGAGCAAGAGGAAAAACCAAATTTTCAATTGTCAAACGGTTTACTCGTTTTAAATGAAGGACTTTTTCAACACAATAATAGTTCGATTTCTTGGATAGACTTGGAAAGTAATGAAGTTGTAGAAGATATTCATTTTCAAATAAATGAAAGTTTTTTAGGCGATACAGGAAACGACATGAAACGCTACGGTGGTAAGGTGTATATAGCGGTTACAACCTCTAGTACAGTAGAAGTATATGATGCACAAACCTTTGAAAACATCCGCCGAATTTCAATGCATTTTAATGGAGTCGCGCAGCAACCAAGAAATATCGATTTTTACAATGGTAAAGTCTATATCACATCTTTCGACGGGTATGTGAATGTATTGGATACGCTGACGTATGCAATTACGGAGCGCATTCCAGTAGGATTAAATCCCGATCACTTGGTGATTGCGAATAATGAATTGTTTGTCTCGAATTCAGGAGGATTAAATTCACCTACTATGGACTCCACAGTATTTCGAATAAACTTGGATAATTCGGAGTTGATTGATTCGTATGTAGTTGGGAAAAACCCTGGTGCGATCGTTCATGTTGAAGGAAATGGTATATACGTTGTAAAACGTGGAGACTACATAAATGATGATTCTGAATTAGTTTATATAAACCTAAATAATAATTCAGTTGAAAATTTAGGGTTAAATGCGAGTTCTATTGTTCAAGATAACAACGATCTTTTAATTGTTGATGTTAATGGAACAACGCAGCAAGCTCAAGTACATCGATTCAACACAAACCTGAATCAAATTGAACAAGAGGATATACTTGAGATAACTAATAATGTACAAACATTGTACGGCATTTATCCTTTTTCAGATGGCACATACGCAGTCCTAGACGCTATGGGCTACACCAATCAAGGATATGTTCGATTTTTTGATGATCAAGGTGTGTATATTGAAAGTATTCAGGTTGGTTTAAACCCTTCTAAATTGTTGTATTATGAATAAAATGATTAGATATAGTTTATGGTTGATTACTTCGTTAGTTTTGGGGCAGGGGCCTTATTCTCCACCCGCAGGGGAAGAAGGTTCAGAAGCAATACATATGGATAGTGATTTGTTTGTAGCTTGGGCAACAGGAATCGAAGTGGAGCGTGGGTATATCAATCTCGCAGATACAAACTTCGCTATAGATAGCAACAATAAAGCCAGTTTCGGAGAACCTTCGGATGGTTTAGGAAAAGCATCTGGAATTACAACAAGTGTTGTTTCTTTTGGAGATGGAGGTAGTGCAATTCTCACTTTTGA
>SKHH01000104.1 GCA_007117055.1 Lishizhenia sp.
AATTACGCTGAAATTCTAGCTGGTGAAGAAGTTACGCTTGTAGCTAATTTAACCCCTGAAAATGAAAACGCGGAAATCAACTGGTTTCCTGAGTTCGACTTGAGTTGTACGGATTGCGCTGAAACCATTGCTTCTCCTGAAGAAAGCACAACATATACAGCAATTTATATAACAGAAGAAGGATGTGAAATTACGGATACGGCCTACGTTTTTGTTCAAGAAAATTGTCCAGAAGTATTTGTTCCTACCATCTTTTCCCCAAATGGTGATGGTGAAAATGACTTCTTGTGTGTACGAGGAGATTGTATTACAACATTTACGCTGCAGGTCTTCAACAGATGGGGGGAACAAGTCTTTGTAACACAAAATCTCAGCGATTGCTGGGATGGAACACATGATGGTGAAACCTTAAATAGTGGTGTATTTGTTTTTCAAATAAATGGTGAACAAACTGACGGAACTTCGTTCAAGTTTGGTGGAAATATCACCTTAGTTCGTTAAGTCATAATACTTATTTCATATAGAAAAAGAGGATGCAATAAATTGCATCCTCTTTTTAAGATATTTTATTTCAGAAAACCCGAAATTCTTTAGCGTTAAATGCTTATAAAATAGCGTCTAACTTTGATGTCAATTGCGCTTTTGGAACTGCTCCAACTGATTTATCTGCTACCTCTCCGTTTTTAATAAAAAGAATAGTTGGAATATTACGAACTCCAAACTTAGCAGAAACACCAGGGTTTTGGTCTACATCTACTTTTCCAATAATTGCTTTTCCTTCATACTCGCTGTGCATTTCATCAATGATTGGTCCAACCATACGACAAGGACCACACCATGCCGCCCAAAAATCTACCACAACTGGTTTATCTGATTTCAACACTACTTCGTCAAAATTTGCATCTGTTATTTCTACTGCCATAACTTTATTTTTTAATATTTTTATTACCGTTTGAACGGCGAATTTAATTAATTATTTCTTGACAATATGTTTGCCAAAGATTTTTATTGTCAGATTGTCAGTAAAATGTAACAATAGTTACGCCATTCTTTCGTCTCAATAATAAGTCCTCATTCAAAATCCAAAAATTATAAATGGTCAAAAAAGACAGCTGTACTTTTAATCCGCTCAAATTATATCAAGATAAAACAAGATTTTTTTACTTTTATAAAAAATTAGAATTATGCATCCATGCACTACTTACTACATATTGTTCTTGTTTCTAGGAATTAGTTTGAATTCCGCTGCTCAGTTAGAGGTTAGAAAAAGCCACTTTAATGCGCAAAAAACGAAAACAGTACACCCATCAGAAATTGAACCTGACTTTGAGCCAGCGATTTACCACTTAGAAGCACCTTTACCCAACGGAGAAAGTTATCGGTCCTTTTTAATTGAACAGAAAAAATCCATAAACGAATTCAATAAAACAACAACTCCATCCAAAAATTTCATTCCAAAATCAGAAACTAGTCCTATAATTGGGCGAACATTTGAACCAAAACGAACACTTTCTAACGGTCAACAAGTACCTGTTTTTGGAGGTATTCCAAGTGATAACACCCTCGCGATAGGAAATGATGGAACCGTACTATTATCAATGAATTCGAATGTATTCGCATACGACCTAGAGGGTGATAGTACCATATTCCCTTTTGATCAAATTTCATTGCGTCAAATGGCAGGAGGAACCATGAGTCACGTATACTACGACCCAAAGTTATTTTATGACCCAAGTGTTGACCGTTACATATTGGCATTATTAAGAGATTTTGATCCCGAAAATAGCATGGTGGTAATTTGCTTTAGTAGTAGCAATGACCCCAACGACCCTTGGTATGTTTATGAATTACCAGGGAACCCACTTGACAATCACAGGTGGACAGATTTCCCCGCAATTGCCGTAACAGAAGATAAATTTTATTTTACCGCCAACCTGATTATTCCAGATGTTTCTTGGCAAGTAGGATTTGATGGTTCCTTAATTTGGGAAATGGATAAAAACGCCGCTTTTTCAGGAGAAGAAAATGTGGCAACGACCCTTTATGATCGTATTAAATTTGAAAACAAGTTTATTAGAAACATCCATCCCATTCAAGGTGCTGATGGTATCGCTGACAAAATGTATTTTTTATCCAATCGCAATTTTGACATCACAAATGACACCTTATTTTTAGCAGACTTTGAAAACCCGGGAGAATTACGAGTACAAGCCATTAAATCTCCTCTCCCCTATGGAGTTCCCCCAAATGCAAGGCAAGAAGACACGGATATTTCAGACCCAACAGGCGGTCTGCAAACAAATGATGCTAGAGTACTAGGTGCTATTTCTTTTGAAGATGAAATTCAATTTGTTGCGAATACAAACAACCCAGAAACAGGGTTTTCTGCTATTTATCACGGAGTAATTCAACACCTAGAAGAAGCACCTGCAATAACTGCACACATAATTGGTGATGAAAAAAGAGATTTTGCTTATCCTAACATCGCATGGTCAGGGAATCAAAACTGTGACCGGGAGACGATTATTAATTTCTTACACAGCTCTCCAGAGGATTTTCCTGGCGTATCTGCTGTTTATTACAACAACGAAAGGCATTACTCTCCTACTCTCACGTTAAAAGAAGGGTATAACTATGTAGACCGCTTACCCACTCATTATGAACGGTGGGGAGATTACACAGGGCTTCAGCGCAAATACAATTCGCCTGGCTATGTGGCTTCTTTTGGTTATTTAGCCCTTGAAAACAATCGAAATAGTGGCTATTTTTCAGAATTATTTAGTCCAGATTCAACACGTTTGCTTACGAAAATATCTCTGGAACAGAATCAAGGAGTTTGTGCATCTAAAATTGTGGCTAATGTAATAAGTGGAACACCTCCTTTTTATTTCTCATGGAATAACG
>SKHH01000108.1 GCA_007117055.1 Lishizhenia sp.
ATCCATTGCAGATCCACCGATTCTACCAATTCCTAATCCTGCACCTAGTACAGCGATTCCAGCTCCTACAGCAGCTAATCCAGTCATAACTATTTGTTTTTATTTAAAGATTACAATTTAACTAATGATGCTCTGCAACAGCTGCTCCAATAAACAGCGCTGATAACATCGTAAAAATAAACGCTTGTAAGAATGCCACTAACAATTCCAATACTGAAATAAACAGTGCCATTGGAACTGAAAGCCCTCCCCATGCAACGCTTTCAAACGTAAATATTATTCCAATCAATGAAAGGATAATAATGTGCCCCGCCGTAATGTTCGCAAACAAACGAATCATCAAGGCAAAAGGCTTTGTGAAAATACCAATCAACTCCACAGGAATCATAATTGGTAATAATGCTTTTGGAACACCAGGTGTAGCAAATATATGTCCCCAATAGTGCTTATTTCCAGAGAAAACAGTAAACAATAAAGTAATAGTCGCTAATACTAACGTGAAACTGATATTTCCAGTTAAGTTAGCTCCACCTGGGAAAATTGGAATTAATCCAAGTAAGTTGTTAATCCAAATAAAGAAAAATGCAGTAAGCAAATATGGAATATAACGCTCGTGTTTACCATCTGGAATATTGGCTTTAGCAATGTCGTCTCTAATAAATATCACAAACGGCTCAATGTATCTTGCTAATCCTTTTGGAACACCAGCGCCGTTTTTCTTATAAGTATTAACCGCCGATTTCATCAAAATGAACAATAAAATAGCAGATAAAAATAAAGTCAGCACATTTTTTGTGATAGAAAAATCAAGCGGTTTTTCATTTACAGCGTGACCGTGATCAAAAGTTAACTCACCGTTCGCATCTAGTTTGTAAATCTTTTCATGGTGCATACCATAACCTATTTCTGTATTTGCGAAATAAAAATCTTCTACACCTTGATTGTCAAATGTACGGTAGTCTGCGTGGTAAATTTCATTAGAAGAAAACACTTTTATTCCGCCATCAATAAGAATAATTGGCAATGGAATTACAACTGCACCATCTCCATGATCTGGCCCCATAATGTGCCATTCATGAGCATCTTTAATGTGATGCATGATCATTTCTTGAACATCTACTTTTTCTCCCGAGGAGCCTGAAATTGCAGGAAGAGACAACAAAACAGCGAAAGCTGATACTAATAATGTGAAAAGTTTATTCTGCACCATTTTATTCTTGTGTTGAATGTACAACATGTAAAAATTGGGTGCAAAGGTATACAATCTTTTATTAACCCCAATAAAAAACAATTGAATTTCTTAAAATTGTATAAAAATCAGTTTTTCGATTTTAATAGCTCTGGATATTTCTTTTGAAAAGCATGTAAACGTGGAATAGAAACACGACAAACATAAGGGTCTCGTGGGTTTTTCATTTCGTAATCTTGGTGATATTCTTCTGCTTTGTAAAATGCTTCAAATTTTGTCACTTCTGTAGTTATGCGTGAAAACACATTTTCTGCCAAGAGCTGATCGATATAATTTGCCGCCAATTTTTTTTCCTCATCGTTACGGTAAAATATTGCGCTGCGATAATGTCTTCCTCTGTCTGGTCCTTGTTGATTTACCGTTGTAGGGTCATGGGAAGCAAAAAACACTTCTAATAGTGTTGCGAAATCGATAATGGTGGAATCATAATGAATAGCAACAGTTTCTGCATGATCTGTAATCCCCGCACTTACGGCTCTATAATTAGCATCTCCTGCTGTTCCGCCAGCATATCCAGAAATGACTTCATCTACTCCTTGTAAAGATTCAAAAATGGACTCGACGCACCAAAAACAGCCGCTTGCAAAATAAGCAACTGCGTTGGGCTGAGTTATAATCTCGTCATTTTCTTTCTCGACACTTGATTTAATTTGTGCTGAACATGCAGAAAAGAAGGCGATTCCGCTAAATATTATAACGACTGATTTATATATATTTGTAAACATCATGTAGCTTTATTACTTAAACAATCCAATAGTCAAATGGTTTAGGTTATATACGAACTATTAGAAAAGTAACTTATTTAAAAGAATATTGAATTGGTTGAAAAATAATACATTTGAGTACTATTATGAATGGAATGAAAGCTATAAGTACCTTTTTTTTATTGATTTGTTTTGTAGGATGGGGACAAAATGGACCTTATCAATTTGATGTTTTAGAAAAAGAGATCAAACAAAGTACTTATTTTGATTCTGCAAGTGTTTTTTCGAAAGGCAGAATTGCAATAGAAATTGCGAGAGAATCTAGAGATTGGGCCAGCGAGGCGCTGATATATCAGTATTTTGGAAATTATAATTATTATTCAGGTCGACGAGATCTAGCCAACAATTATTATGATACGTCTATTTACCTAGCGGAAAAAGCTAATGATGATGTATTGGCCTTAACGGGAGAGATAAGAAAGGCATATATTTTAACTAGTGATGACTTGTTTTTGGCCGAAAAAAGATTTACTGAATTACTAGAAATCGCTGAAAAAAGAGGAGATAGGGAGAATAGTTTTGAAGCACACAATGGATTAGGAATATTGTATGAGGGAAGACAAAATCAACCGATGGCGCTACAATATTATTTGGATGCGTTAAAAATAGCAGAAGAATTAAACGATGCTTATCGCAAAGGAATTGCTTATAATAATTTAGGATTATTGAAAGTAAGGAATAATCAATATAAGGAAGCTAAATTGGACTTCGAAAAAGGATTGATTTATGCAGACAGTAGCCAGGAAGTGAGATTGGCATTTAATCTTCATAATAATTTAGGTTTACTGTATTATTCTGAAGGTAGTGCTGAATCCATAAAACACTATAAAATCACCTTACAACAAGCTGAAAATTTAGGTTTTCCCTATGCATTATTAATAGCTCATTTGAATTTGGCAAATTCGTATGGTTTGAATCAATCGCATAAAAAAGCGATTTATCATGCTCAACAAGCGGTTAATAACATGCTCAAGACGAATAATCTGTCTCATTTTTCTTTAGCCTGTTACGTAATGGCAGAAAGTTACTTGGAGTTAAACGAAGTAAATAATGCCCTACAAGCAGTAGAGGATGGAATATCAAATGCAGAACAAAATAATAATATTAATCACTTGGAACAAGGGTTTTTGCTTAAGTCTAAAATCAATGAATCCTTAGGGAATTATTCGGAAGCTTTACGATTGTATAAAAAACACACTACATTGCGTGATAGTATAGAGCAGTTGAGTAACCGTGAACGTTATGATGAATTGCAGATTGCTTATGAGACAGAGAAAAAAGAAGCAGAGTTATTGGAGGAAAGAACCAAGTTAGACCTACTAAAAAAAGATAAAGACTTATTGGAAAAAGATAGTCGATTGAAAGAGTCTCGTTTGATGCTGAGTTTGATAGTCTTGGTTATTTTATTACTTAGTGTAGTGTTTCTTTTTTATCTACGAAATACTAGAATTAAGAAGTTACAACAGAAAAGATTTAGTCAAGAATTAATAAAAAGCTTAGATGAAGAGAGAAGCAGAATATCTCGAGACCTTCACGATGATATTGGGCAGTCTTTGTCAGCAGTTAAGTCAAGAATAAATTTACTAAAGAAGGGACATGATGAGGATATGGATAACTTAGAGGAAAATTTAGGGCATGTATTGGAGCAGACAAGAAAGATTTCGCACGAACTTCATCCATCGTTTTTAGAAAAAATCGGATTGCGGAAATCCATTTCTACGCTACTTGAAAACATCGAAAAGAATACTAAAATCATCACGAGTCATGATTTATCTGAAGAAGCTGATAACCTTTCTTTAGATGATCAAACACAGTTGTATCGTATTCTTCAAGAGTGCTTATCGAATACTATTCGTCACGCCAACGCAAAATCAATTAAAGTAAGTATTTCCTGCGAAGGAGATAAAATGGTATTTATTTATAGGGATAACGGAAAAGGAATTTCTAAATCGGATGCTAATTTTTCGGAAGGTATAGGTATGATGACCATTAAAGAACGAATTCATAAATTGAAAGGAAAATTTACGATAGGAAGTAATAAAGGTATTGGATTTCGATTAGCTGTAAAATTTTAAAACGCTGTAAAAAGTTAAAGGAGAAAACGGGCGTTTTCTCCTTTAACAACACTACTACTTATGAAACCTAACTACTAACTATATACTATTTAACTGAGTTTTTCCAGTTTTATTATAACCTGATATGAAAAATATGTTAAAAGAATAAATGGGGTGTTTTGCTTGAACAAAAAGCTTAGATAGTGCTAAAAATTAAATTTCAACGATAGCTTGTAAACGAAATTGTCACTCATGTCCTCAAATGCGTATGGTCCGTAACGATGGAATACTCCAATACCAAAACCATTGAATCCAAATTTGAGTAAATTATCTATGATGACACCTGTCTCAAAATAACCTTGGTCGTGAACCTTAAAGTCCGAATTAAAATGCGCTGAACGATTATCCATTTGACCAAACCCTGCTGCATTATGCAGTGAAATGAGTGGCTCTGTCCAAGAGGTATTGTTTTTTAATGGAAGAAAGGTAAGACGTGAGAACAATGCAGTTTGTCGCTCACTAAAGAACTCTGCAGGCGCCATTGTTTCGAAGGTGTTTGGTACGGTTAAGTTCCAATTTTTTCCTGTTCCAAAGGGCATTTGTTGAAGCGTAAGGGGCACATTTCCTATTGTCATACCACTAGAGGACAATAAGCTGAGTCGACCAAAACCGCGAATCGTAAAATTTTGTTCTAACGTTAAGTTAAGTCGATAGTAATCATAGGCACTTTCGAAAATCGAACTCATCCCTCTTACACCTTTAAAAGTGAGTTTTGGAAATTTGCTGCGTCCCATAGAAACCCTTTCTTCACCTAAAAGCATAATTTTTTCACGGATGTTCCAAGTGATAATAGCACCTGTTTCTGCTATATCAAAAGCATCAAAGGTTGGGTTTGTTCCTTCAAATAATGGAACATAAGCATATTCGTCAAAAAACTCCACTCTTCTGTAGTTTCCAAAAAGATTAAGTTTAAAGTTTGGGGTTACATATCCGCCAATACCTATAGCAGCCTTTCGCTGTCGGTCCATTTGGTTGATGAAAAAGTTGCGATACAGCGCTCCAGTTGTGAGGTCAAATTCATCATTGTTATAGTCAATTCCTCCTCGTTCAAATACATCGTCTTGATAAAGGAATTGTAATTTAATTCTTCTTGCTTGATGCAGTGTAAAGTCCAAATTTCCACCCCATTTCCAGGATTCATCTCGAAATCCGTATGCAAAATAACCGCCCAGTCCAATGTGCTTGCTGAATCGTCGGTTCGTTTCAATTCCAATTCCAACTCTATATCCTTCTTGTTGGTTAAAGTCTATAATTCGTTGAACAGGCAAACTTATTTTCTTAATTGGAATTTTTCCAGTAGAAGCAATAGATATTGCTTCAATGAGCTTGTCAAAATTTTGTTCTTTCCCGATGCTGTCTACTACTTGATAAGTGCGGAGTTCTTTTTCTGTTGAAGCTGTCCCTCTTGCTTTTCGAAGTCCAGTGGTATCGTTGAGTGCGTCTTCCTTCACTTCCATCTTAATGGGATTGAACCTTGACTTTCCTGTATCAATATCAAACACTACGTTATTGATGTATAAATTTGCTTTTCCTATTGCATGATGATTATTGATAAAAACACCTGGTAATTCTATCTCCGTACTCAATTTATGAGGAAACCATTTTGTGTTGTTGGTAAATTTATATTCTTGGACAATTCGAATATTAAAATTAGGAGAAGCCTCATACGGTTCTGCGATGACTCTTTCAATTGCCCATCCATTGGTGTGTATATAAAGGTACCCTTTCATTCCTTCAAAGTTTTTCCCTTTTTTAGGTCTAAAGCTTATCGTGAAAGTAGTGTCATTTGTTTCGTGAAAAAGTGTGTCTTCTAAAATAAATAAATACCGATTTAGTCCACCTGGTGCGATCGGATTGATGTAATCTTTATCGTTGATGCTAAAAATATTATCGTAAAAAGAAAAAGACTGAAACTGATTTACCAAGGTTGAAAATAATGGGTTGTTAACACCCGAAACCTTATAGGATGTTACTTCTTCTTTATCATAATTTGGTGGAGAAAAAGTACGTGTAGATGCTGTTTCTGATAAGAAGAAATACTGTTCATCTAACAATTCAAGTAAACGCAATTTAGAGGTATCTGTAATGGTGTCTCTTAGTATTTCGGTTTCTGCTTCAGCGGTCATTAAAAACTTTGAAAAGGCATCGTATTTGAAAGAGTTGTTACGCAAAGGGTCATTGTTTTTTCTTTGATTCATTGCATTTCGCATGATTCGATGCGCTGGATTTTCACCGGGGCGAATTACGACTTCATCAAATACTTGTGAGTCTGGAGTTAATAAGACAATGACTCCTTTTTTTTGTGTGAGCAGTTCCGCTCCAGAATAAGTGGTGTCTCGGTAGTCAAAAAAACGAAACACATAGGATTCATGCGCTTGTATTGTTGTAGCAATTTTCCCATCGATATCGGACATAACAACTTTCCCATCGGGATGAATCATTTTTACAAATGGTAAAGCCTCTTTAGTTTGCTGGTCTAAAACAGTTAAGTGAATGTCTTGTTGACTAAATAAAAAACTGGAAAATAGAACAAGACAAATGGCAAGAAGTCGCTGCATTATTTTTTGGTTACATCAATAATTTCTAAATCGAAAATCAAATCGGCATACGGGGGAATACTTGGCATTCTTCCATTTTCTCCATAAGCGAGATAGTAGGGGATAAATAGTTTGATTTTCATTCCTTTTCGAGAAAGTCCCACTCCTTCATTGAACCCAGGGATTAGCCCCATCACAAGATAGTCGAAATTCAATGGTTGCCCTCTATCTACAGAAGAGTCAAATTTATCACCAAAAACAAACGTGCCAGTATAATGCAATGAAACGGGGTCGCCTTTTGCTGGATGTTCACCCTCACCATCTTCTTCGATTAGGTAAACCAGTCCGCTTTCAGTTTGTATAGCCTCGGGATGCATTTCTTTAATCATATCAAAGAAGTAGTTTTTGTATTCGGGTTTTGTTTTTGCTTTAGCTTCAATTACGCGCACTTTATTTTGCGCTTCAAGCTTTGCTCTTCGCTCTTCTTCGGCTTGCGCTTCTAGTTTTAATTTTTCATAGTGCATGTTGAACACTTTAGTAGGTTTGTAAAAGAAGCGATTTTTAAAACCTTTTCTTATGATTTTTACTTCCTCCATTACGTCTCCTTGTTGAATTGCGTCTACCACATCTTGTCCTTTAATTACTTTGCCAAAAACAGTGTGTTTTCCATTTAAGTGAGGAGTTGGAACGTGAGTAATAAAAAACTGACTACCATTTGTGTTTGGTCCAGCATTAGCCATAGATAATGTTCCAGGAGCGTCGTGAGGAATACCATTATCAGTTTCATCAAAGAACTTATACCCAGGGCCTCCTTGTCCATTGCCGTCGGGGTCACCACCTTGAATCATGAAATTGGGAATTACCCTATGAAAACTTATTCCATTATAAAATGGTTCTTTATGCTTTATGGTATCAAAAACCGTCAATTTCCCTTCGGCTAATCCAATGAAATTAGCAACAGTTAGCGGTGCTTTTTCATCATAGAGTTGTAGTAAAATTTCACCTTTATTCGTGGTGATTTCTGCGTAAAATCCTTTTTCTAATTTTACTTTATCGTCTTGTGTAAAACTAACGAAACAACTAAATACAAAGATAAGAAATATAACGTACTTCATTTTTATGTCCTTTTATAAAGCCTCAAAGCTACGTAAAAATATTTAGTTGTAATAGATGGATGAAATAGAACGAATTTGTGATTTACCTACCCGGCTGGAAAGAGGTCGTGTTTTTTACGCGTTCACCGTCTTTGTATTCTTCTTCTTTAATTACTTTTCCGCGTTTATCGTAGATGCGTACTTTTCCGTTTTGTAAGCCATCTTTGTAATTTACTTCAGAAACTAAACGATTCCCTCTAAAAGTGTAGGTTTTCATTGGACCATCTAATTTTCCTTTTTTATAATTCGTAATCACTGCAGGATTTTTACCACCGGGATGATAAGCAATCCATTCGCCGTGTTTTTCACCATTTCTATAGGTTCCAGCTTGTGTTTTTTTGAAGTCTTTAGCTGAATAAGAAATAAACTCACCGTGTTTTACAGATGTTCTATGTTTTCGTCCTTTCATTGGACCGTATTTCACAATAGCTTTTTCTGTGATAATTTTATAAGACTCTTCATCTTTTAGTCTTCCATTGTCGAAATACTCTTTCCAATCACCCGTTTTCAATTCGTAATCATATTTCCCCTTCGTTTTTAATTTCCCATTTGGATAATAAGACCACCAGTCCCCGTGACGCACTCCTTCTTTAAAGGTTGTTTTGTTTTTCAATTGACCATTTTCCCAATAGTTTTCCCAAACTCCTTCTTCCTTATCATTCACATAATCCCCTGTCATTAACAATTGACCAGACTCATACCAAGTTTTCCAGTTTCCATTTTTTAGGTCTTTTTCAAAGTGTCCTACTTTAAATTTAGAGCCGTCAGGATAAAAATATTCCCATTTTCCAACACGCAGGTCTTTTTCATATTTTGCATGATAGGAAACTTGACCATCAGGAAAGTAATACGCCCAATCACCATGTTGTAATCCGTTTACAAAATGACCTTCCATATCGATTTCACCGCTATTTGTGTACCATTTCCATAATCCAGACTTCTCACCGTCTTCGTATTCCCCTTCAACATTTAGTTGCCCGTTGTCATAGTAATACCGGTAAGGGCCGTGTAACTTTCCATTTTCGTAATTACTTGTTTTTTCTAGGTCACCAGTGTAATAATAATAGTTCCATTCACCATCAGGCTGATTTTCTTTGAAATATCCTTTTAGTAAAACAAACCCACGAACAGAGCCTTCTTCAAATGGACCATGTTTCATACCGTCTTTGTATTCATACATTTCTTTTAGGCGCCCGTTGGTGTAAAAAATCGTCATTTCTCCGTTACCTTCAACGACCGTTTGTGAGTGGAGAGAATCGGGTAAATAAAACTCCCAAATATAGGTTGTGCCATCAATGATTTCTTCTTCCATTTTTTTTCTACCATCTCTGTAGAAATATTTCCAAGTTCCACTGGGAAGATTTTTTTTGTAAAAACCTTGTTGCTTTAGATTACCGTTTTCATACCATTCTGTATAGGTGCTGTCTTGTTCTCCATGTAAAAAGAATCCCTCAGATTGCGGATTGTCTTCAGAAAAATAAGTAGTAACTTTTCCATGCACTTTATTTTTGTAATACCACCTTTCCTCAAGTAAATCCCCCTCTCGATTATAAAAGCGCCACCTTCCATGTCTCAGAGCTGTTTCACCTAAATCATCTTTGTAATAATAACCTTCACTTTCAACTGTTGTTTGTGCTGCATCGTAGAAGAAGTAATTTTTTTTGGTTAAGTTTCTTTTGTGCACTTCTTGTCCAAACAAGTTGCTTGAAAAAAAGAGTAGAATGAATAAAACTGAAAAAAATAAACGTGTCATTGTCATGCTACTTTGTATAAATTTGATAAACTGATAATATGATACTGTATAACTGTTAATTCTATAAATAGTTACTGTAACCGAGCCAAATTAATACGCCATCAATAATTAAAATCAGTCCAAAAGTAAATAATACGGAGCCCGTAATGCGATTGAGTGACCTTAAAACCGTTGGCGTAATAAAAGGTCTGAGTTTTTTTGCTCCAATAATTTTTAGAATGTCAATTGTAAAAAAGGTGAATAAAATTACACAAAGGTAGAAAAACATATCCCAACCAGTAAATGCTTCGGAAGATGCAGTTTTACCAAGGGCCATTACAGAGAACCAATAAAATATAACCAATGGATTAGCAAGGTTTAACACAAGTCCTTTTACGAAGAGCACCCAATAATCCTTTGAATTTCTGAGTTTGTTACTTTCATAACTAAACTTTTTTGTTCCTATTTTTTTAAAAAAAGTAATAGCACCATACACAATAAAAAGTATTCCACCAATGAGCTTGATAAGAGCGTTATCGCCACCGGTAGAAAGTTCTGCCACTTGTTTGATGAAAACATAAGCAATGATTATGTAAACAATATCGCTTAACAATACCCCTGCGTCAAAAGCCAATGCTGCTCTTATCCCTTTTTTAATACTGGTTTCAAGAAGCAAGAAAAAGGCAGGCCCTAGCATAATACTAAGAATCAAACCAGTTACAATACCTTTAAAAACGAGTTGATAAATCACAAATATTGGGTTTTGAATACAAATTTAATAATCCTATTCGGAAATAAAACAGTGCACAACGGTTTTCAGTTGAAATATGAGATATTTCATTTTTGTTGGTTTAAAAGGAAGGACCTCTTTTCCTATCTTAAATTATTTTCTTCGACACGAACGTAAAACATAAATGTAAAACTAGCACACAATATTCTGTTTAAGAATCAAATAGCAGGGCAAACTCATACTTTTATTTTCAATTTGAACTCATTTCTTTGTGTTAAATGGTTTGAAATATCCCGAATACTCAAGAAATCATATCTACGCCATGATTCCGGCGTTCTTCCCAACCTATCAGTGCGGGACAGGCTGATATACTTTTAACTTCACTACGTTTCGTTAAAACTACTCGACCACCTTCAATTTTTTATTTCACAAAACAAATACAATTAAAGACTTATAAGTAAGAGGTGATCGCGGTGTGCCGAGCCTGTCGAGGTAAGTGTTTCGACGGAATAATATGGAGTCGAAATGTATCGAGAGCCCGACATTCAGAGTTACA
>SKHH01000014.1 GCA_007117055.1 Lishizhenia sp.
ACCCCCTCCGCAAACCTTGAGTTAGAATCCACAATCGCTACCACCAATCAAGACATTTGTTTAGGCGAGCCTATAACAACTATTGAATATACTTTTTCAGGAGCTACAGGAGTAACCGTTTCTGCGTTGCCAGCTGGATTGAGTAGCAATGTAGCAGGGAATACTGTAACCATTACAGGAACACCTCAGCACGCTGGAGTGATTAACTATCTCGTTGAAACAACAGGTGGTTGTAATATAGATACTGAGTCTGGTTCGATAACGGTTAATGGTCCATTAACAGCTGGTTCCTGGGTAGAAGGACAGTACGTTTGGATTGGACAAAGTGATAGTTTGTGGACTAATTTGAGTAATTGGAGTACTTATGATGGAACTATTTTTTCTATTGTTTCAGATGGTCCGGATGAAAATACACCAGTTATTATTCCTCCTACAGATGTTTGTGTTGACTTCATGCCTACGTTAAATGCTGACCAAGAAATAGAATCGTTATTACTTATGGAAGATGCTTCTTTACATTTAAGTTCATCTGCGGTATTAAAAGTTCACGGTGATGTTGTTTCAGAAGTTAATTCACTTTTAGACTTAGGAAATGGAACAATAGACTTAGATGGAAACTGGAATACAGCTGGAGTTTTACAATCTGGAACAAGTGAGGTGATATTTTCTGGAAATGATGAAGTGGATATTAGTACTAACACTGATGCAACGAATAATGTATTCCATTCGATTACTATGAATAAGTCAAATGGAGTAGAGGTAAATATGCAAAATGATTTAGTGGTAACTAACCAAGTTGAAATGCAATCTGGAATATTAAAACTAAATTTTAATGGGCTGGATTTACAAACTACTGGTGAGTTAGTGAATGAAACGGAGTTGAGTTACGTGTTCTGTAACTGTCCTTCTGCCTATATTCGTAGAGAAGGAGTGATTAACGCTGGATCGACAGTAGACTTAGGTAATTTAGGGTTAACAATTTCTCCGTCTGTGAATATGGGAATGACTGAGATTTATAGAAGACATGAATCATATTACTTGGGAGAAGATTATGGGCAAAGTATCTTACGATCTTATGATGTTGAGCCTTCAGAGAACAATGGGGTTTTAGATGCAACTATTTCAGTAGCCTATAAGCCACATGAAGAAAACGGTTTGTCACCAGCAGATTTTGCGATATTTAGAAGTACCGATGGAGTTAATTGGTCTTATGAAGGAGGCGTTCCAGACCCAGGTAATCGTGTAGTCACTTATTCTGGATGGAATGAGTTTTCTACTGTAACTGTTACAAGTTCTAATGACCCTTCTCCATTACCAGTTGACTTTGAGTTTTTGTCAGCAGATTGTGATAATGGGAGGGTAGAGCTGAATTGGAGGACAGCCTCTGAATTAAACGCTTCTCATTTTGAAATCCAAAGAAGTTATGATGGAATTATTTGGGAAGAAATTGGTTGGGCACAAGCTCAAGGGACTGTTTCTACTCCTACAGACTATGTTTTTGTAGATGAAGAAAGTCAGAGAGGTCAAATTCCGTATTACCGTCTTAAGCAGATAGATTTTGATGGAGCTTTTGAATATTATGGACCGGTTTCAGCGCAATGTGAGGAACAAGAGGGTACATTTACGATTTATCCAAATCCAACCAACGGTACGACAAAGGCAGTTTTCCCATGGTTCAAAGATGAAACAGATGCCCAGATTCAAATCATTGATATGGCTGGTAAAATAGTAGCTATTCAAGATGTGGTAATTCGCGAAGGGGTGAATATGATTCATATTGATTTGTCCAATTACCAAAAAGGAGTGTATAGAATAGTACTTTCTGCTGAGCATGAGGCAATTCACGCTGGAAAAGTGGTTAAGAATTAATATGACTTAAGTTTAGGTTGTTTTAGCGAGCTGCTAAATAGGTTTTCATTATTTAGTAGTTAAATTTCGATTCTTGTCGATCGCTTTAATGTGTGTTTAACTCAAAAAAATAACGAAATAGGGATTCGTGTTTATGCGTATAGGAACGCCAGTTGTCGGTACTTGTTAACCTCATTTTTCGGTATAGTTGTTACCAGCTGATACTTTTCGACTTGGCTCAATATACTGCATTTCGTCCCCGTATTATTCCTTCGAAACACTTACTTGGTTTCCTCGGGTAATAACTCACGACATCTTAGTACATGACGAACACCTCTAGTGCAAACGCATTTAAAATTATTGGGCTACGAAGCTAAGTTGCAAAATTTTCCTGAAAGGACTGCATTCCTAGCGAAGGACATCGTCCTTCGTTTAGGTATCACACCTCCGCCATACCAGTCGGAGAGGCCTACAGGCTGGAAGGATATGACTTTTGACGTTATAGTTAATCTAGAGAAAAAACTTAATGCCTTAAAAATTATTGCCTTGTATGTGATGAAATATCGCTATTGGTACAAAAGTAATGAGTTTCACATTTACCTCACCACCGTAATGTTTCCGTGAAACTCTTCTTCTGCTCCATCAACGAAAGTGATATTTACCAAGTAAAAGTAAACGCCTTCTGACACTTGTTTTCCAGATAAAGTACGACCATCCCAATGCTCATTAATATCAAAATATTCATACACTTTATTCCCCCATCTATTGATGATTACACACTCAAATTCTTCTACACAATCTGCATCAACAAACCAGAAGTCATTTACACCGTCGTTATTTGCCGTTATGACATTTGGAATTCGAACATTGTCGGTATGAAATTCGAGAGGTACTTCAACTAAACCTTCATAAATACACCCTTCATCATCAGTTATGGTATAAGTATATACACCATGAAATAACTCTTCATAAAACTCTCCGTCACCTATTGCTTCGTCAACATTAATTAAATAAGGTGGAGTTCC
>SKHH01000098.1 GCA_007117055.1 Lishizhenia sp.
ACCACCTTGTGTAAGCTCCTCATATTGAGCCAACAAAAATTCAGTTTCTACCTCATCTGCAAAATCACTGTCTCCATAATATTTCAGAAAAAATGACAACGCCCTACTCGTCCCTCTTTGTTTTGCCTCTTGAAAAGCTAACTCTTGTCTTCTTTCCAGAGCTTCTTCTACCAAAGGTGACCAAGGGTGCATTGCAATAAAGTCTGCATAGGCCACAATTGTATTTCGCTTTATCGTTTCTTTAAACATGAAAGCACTAACTTCATTTCTATGCGACAGTAACAGATCTAAATTAAAATCATGTTCCGACTTTAATTCTTGTCTTCTTTTTTCCGATAAATCAGAATAAGTGCGAACAGCTGTATTACTATAGAAGTAAGCGAGTTGAATATTATGAAAGGGATTATCCTGACGAAAATGAATTAAACTTAATCCATAAGCTGCGGGAGAAGTCTCACGTTCGTATGCGTTTTGAAATTGAGCTTTAGCTTCAAAGTAATTAAGCACATCAAGCGCATCAAATGCTTTTCTTACAGCACAAGATGAAAAAACGGAAATCAAGAAAATAACCGCTAAACTTAATTTTATCAAACTTTTCATGGACTGTAATTGAACATAATAACAACATTAATGATCCATTAATTAGGACTTTTTAATCTTTTCCCATGTGGCATACATGGCCTCTTGCTTTGGACGATTAGGTTCAACCTCTTTTAATGGCTCACAAGGCTTTAATGTAGCAAAGCATTCAGCCGGTAAAGCTTGATACAGTGTCGTTCCTTTGGTTTTCCAGGCAATCATTTCATCCGAAACCTCTTTTATAATTTTGGCAGGGTTTCCTACTACCAAACTCCTATTAGGAATGTGCATTTTTGCTGGAACAAAGGCTAAGGCTCCAATTATACATTCCTCCCCTATAACGACATCATCCATTACGACTGCATTCATTCCAATCAAGCAGTTTTTTCCAATTTCGCCGCCGTGAATGATTGCTCCATGACCAATATGTGCTCCTTCATGCAACAAAACGGTAGTTCCGGGAAACATATGAACCGTACAATTTTCTTGAACATTACAACCGTCTTTTATGATAATCTGCCCCCAATCACCTCGAATAGCTGCACCAGGACCTATATATACATCCTCACCAATAATGACATTTCCTGTTACGGTCGCATTTGGGTGAACAAATGATGAGCATGCTACAACAGGTTTATAACCGTTAAATTCAAAAATATTTGCCATGCTGTAAAGATAGAATTTCTTTAGCTAATGAAATTATTTTTAAAGATTTTTCACCACTCTAAACAAAAAGCCCTTTTTTTGCATTATATTAGTAATGTAAACTATAAAGTCTATGATGAAGTATTTTTCGGTATTACTTTTCTGTATCACGATGTTAATGAGTAACAATGGAGTAAGTCAGTATAGTTTAGGAGGTGGACTTTCCACTTTTGGTTCTTTTGAAACTGATTTCACACGTTATGGTATTCATGCTTTTTATGAAGCTCCGAGAAACGAAGTGAACAGTTTTTTTATCCGCGGTACGATTACGCTACCGATAAATTTTTACGATTCTATTCTTGTCGAAGGGAATCCGAATGCCCCAACCCCACCAACCCCTTTTGTGAAAACAGTTGAGTTACGAAGAAGAACAAGTTTATTTTCAGTTGATGGGGGTACGCGGGTTTATTTATTCAATACTTATGACGCTGGTTTTTCCGTTTATGGTGGTTTTCATTTAAGAGGTATTTTATCCACATATAGTGAAAGATTGGGGGAGTATGATGAAGGTTTATACAGCCCACAATCTGGAGCGGGGACACTTCCGACATCTACTTCTTTACTTTTAGGTATTGGCGGTAACCTTGGCTTCAAACATCAACTGCCCATGAATGGGGCACTTACTTTTGATCTTGTTGTAGATTTGATTCGACGGTTGCATGACCCTGCTGCTATTTTAACCAATGAAATTGCACCCTTGTCCTTTTCTTTTAATGTTGGCTATCGATTCGATTGGTATTAATAGTCTTCACAACAAATGAGCACATTAGTCATCGAAAGTGGAGGAACAAAAGCCAGTTGGTACCATATCAATAATGGTAAAATCATACAGCACTTTGAAACAACTGGTTTACATCCTTTGGAATTACGTTACAATGAGCATAAATTAAACGCTTTTCAAATAGCTATTACATCTATTTCAGCCATACCTGCAACAAAGGTTTATTTTTATGGTGCCGGCTGCGAGAACACCACAGGAAAAGAAATTATAAAAACTCTTTTTGCCTCTTTCCAACTTAATGACGTGAGTATCCATTCGGATCTTTACGGAGCTTGCCTTGCCTGTTTAGGTAACCAAACAGGGCATGTTGGGATTTTAGGTACTGGAGCTGTGGTCGCCTATTTCAACGGTCAAAAAATAGAACAGCAAACTTCTGGATTAGGTTATGTATTAGGAGATGAAGGTAGCGGGTTTTATATTGGTAAACTTATACTAAAAGCTTATTTCAACAAGCAACTCCCTCAAAATATTGAGGAAATAATAGTTACGCATTTCGATAAAAAAGAATTGATTATACCAACGGTTTACAGTCCTGAAGGAAGAAGAAAAACTGCTTCCATTTGTGAAGTTATTTATCCCTTCAAAGATAATCCGATCATACAAAACATTCTGTCGCGTGCATTTGAAGACTTTGTATTACATGCAATTCGCCCCATGAGACAGCCTGTTTCTTCTATCCAGTTTGTAGGCAGTGTAGCTCACTATTTTAAAAAAGAACTCAACTCTGTTTTGAATAAATACGCTATCAGCATCACAAATATAATTCCTTCCGCAGGAAAAGCTTTGGCGGTATATCATGCTGAAAGTTAGGTCTTCATTTAATTATCTTTAACGCATACCATTTATTCGAATTACAATTCAGTTTCCTTTATTCGCTACATTAAACCAAAAGAATTTTATTTTTGTCTAAATTCTAAAGTGCATATGGAAAAAATAATCTGTGGAATACAGCAAATGGGTATAGGAGTTCCCGATGTTCAAGAAATTTGGAAATGGTATCGTAAGTTTTTCGGTCTAGATGTTCGCATTTTTGAAGAGGCGGCAGAAGCTCCTTTAATGACAAGGTACACCGGTGGAAAAGTGCACTCCAGAACTGCAACACTTGCGCTATCCATGGAAGGTGGTGGTGGATTTGAAATTTGGCAATTCACGTCACGTAATACTGAAAAACCAACTTTTGATATTGCTCTTGGAGATTATGGTTTATATAGCTGTCGTATTAAATCAAAAGATGTTACGGCTACATTCGAGTACATGAAAAAAAATGGCGCTAACATACTCGGGGAAATGAACAAAACGCCTCATGGATCTCCTCATTTTTTTGTTGAAGACCCGAATGGTAATATTTTTAATGTGGTAGAAGAAAAAGAAACGTTTCAACACACAAAATTTCCAGGAAAAACAGGCGGTGTAGCAGGTGCTTTAATTGGTGTTAGTAATATAGAAAACTCCTTGAAATTATATGCTGACATTCTTGGTTATTCAGTAGTAGAATATGATGAAACTGGTGTTTTTGACTGTTTTAGCGGATTACCAGGCGGAGATAAAAAAGTACGTCGTGTGCTCCTTTCACATCCTGAACTTAGAAAAGGACCTTTTGCTCCGCTACTAGGGCCTACAAAAATTGAATTAATACAAGCTGTAGAACGAGAAGATTGCAAAAAAATCTTTGAAAACCGCTTTTGGGGCGATTGGGGCTTCATACATTTATGTTTTGATGTGCAAGGAATGGAAGCACTCAAAAAAGAATGTGAATCTAAAGGTTTCGAATTTACCGTAGATAGTGGAGAAACATTTGACATGGGCGAAGCTGGTGGACGTTTTTCATACATAGAAGACCCAGATGGCGCTTGGATTGAATTTGTAGAAACCCATAAAGTTCCTGTTATGAAAAAAATCGGTTGGTACATCAATCTCAAAAACAGAAAACAAGGAAAAGCTCTTCCTAATTGGATGTTAAAAGCAATGGGGATGAATCGTGTGAAAGGGTAAAAAAGGAGGAGCGTTTTTACTTGTGCTTGATTTTGGTAGTACTGTTTAAGGTTGGTTTTATTGGTATTTACAATAAATATTATTTCTGTCTCATACATACATTAAACTTTCATCCTGAATGGATTAAGGACGCAGTTCATCGTTTAAAACACAACAAAAAAAGTTAAAGTCCGATTCTTCAAAGTGGATCAAAACAAAAGGACATCAATATTCAAATTTTTATTGGCAAGATGGCTATGGAGCTTTTTCTGTAAACCCGGCTGAAGTGGAAATAGTCACAAATTATATCGCAAATCAAAAAGAACATCATAAAAAGAAAACATTCCAGGGCGAATATCGGGCATTCTTAAAGAAGTATGATGTTCCCTATGATGAAAAGTATGTGTGGGATTAACAACTATACCTGAAAAAGTGATGAATTAGAAGCTCGTGAATACATAACCGAGTTGTATGTCGTCCCTTAAGGACGATATTGACGGGAGTGTATTAGCAACAATGGGTTTCACCCATTATTGATGTATATCGTCCTTTTCAGGATTTACTCGCACTGACACATCTTAGCAACGTACTTTCTCATTTAAATGAAAGAGTTGGCAAGTAAATAAAGTTCAACAGGAGTAATTTTCAAATTACAGTAATTAGAAATTTTGACCCATGACAGACAAAATATGATTTATTAAATTCGTAGTAGAACTAAAAAAAAAGGACCATCTATAGACAGTCCTTTTAACAATGTATACTAAGTTTTTTCTATTAATCCCCGCCTGGTGTCCAATCCATACGGATAACTTCTGCTTCTGTTCGACGGTTGTACTGGTGTAATCGCTCAAACATATCAGGATCAGACGTTCTGTATTGATTGATATGATCTTCGTCTAAAAGGACCTCTTCAAATTCTACATCTTCACTTTTTGGTTTAAAGGCAGTATACTCCTCTCCAACTCTGTAAATTGTTCTTGGCTCATCCTCACCTCTACCAACAGCCACCAAACGATCTGGATTTACCCCTCTTTCATTGACCAAATAATCCACACAAGCTTGCGCACGTCGCTGTGCCAAGTTTCTATTATAAGCTGCAGAACCACGTGAATCCGTATGAGACATCAACTTCAACTTCATTCCTGGGTATTCTTCCAATAAATCAAATACATAATTCAAGGAATCTTTTGAGTTAATTACGCCGTCAATAATTTGGAGAATAGCTTTATCTAAATCGTAACGCACTTCAGGTAAAACGATTGGAGTTTTAGGTAAAAGAGCCATTTCCACAATGAAGTTTTGATCATACTCTAAACCAACAGTACTAAACTGTTCAATATCATCGTTAGGGTGATACCCTTCCATAGGCAATAACTTCACCGTGTAGGAACGCTCCTCATTGATGTAACGGTCTCCGTTAACTTTTTTATCCCAAAACTTTACCCCGTCGGAATTAGTTACTCCTTTAAATGAATCGTCTTCAGTAGTTACTTCTACTGTCACTCCCTCAATTCTATTAGGACTACCGACTTCGTTCACAATTACTTTTAAGTCAAATAAGTTAGGAGGCAATTCATACGACCAAATATCTGGTAAGTTTTTACCGCCTATAGAACCTTTACGATTAGATGTGAAAAATCCAGTTTTTGGAGAAGTCTCTGTTAAATGGAAATCATCTAAGTCAGAATTTAAAGGAGTACCTAAGTTTACTGGATCTCCAAATTCTAATCCTTCTCCAATTTTTTCTGATCTAAATAAATCTAATCCTCCAAGTCCTTTATGACCATTTGAAGAGAACAATAAATCACCATTCATGGCAAAAGTTGGAAACAACTCATCTCCTGGAGAATTGATCTCAGGTCCCAGATTAATTGGTTCCGACCAAGAGTCTGATCTACGGTCATATTCCGTATACCACAAATCCATTCCACCTTGACCGCCTGGCAAATCTCCAGCAAAAATCAATCCATTACCATCTTCTGTTGGACAAGGATGTCCCACACTCAATGAATCATGAGGTTGTAAAGGAACTCTAGTTGGAATCCCCCAGTTTCTACCTCTTCTTTCAGAAACCCAAATTTGACAACCTAGCACTTTTTTATCTTCATTTGGACATCTTGTAATGTACAACTTTCTAAAACGACCATCCATAGCCATTGTACCTTCATTGTACTCTGTATTGATTGAATCTGCTTCAAACAATACAGGTTCTGTCCAATCTCCTTTATTATTTATTTCAGCTTGCCAAATATTAAAATAAGGTTCACCGATTATGGGGTCTTTACCAGAAGTTGTTGGTGCTTTTCGAGTGGATCCAAAAACAATTACATTTCCTCTTCTATCAGCAATAGAAGGTGCCATCTCCATGTTTGGTGTATTGATTTTCGACTCATTTTTCACGGTATATCTCGTACGATTGTCTTTTAACACAATGGCTTCTTCCATCGCTGCCAGAGCTCTTTCAGCTCTTTTCTCCAAAGGGACTAACTTCAAGTATTCTTGATAATTCTCTCTAGCCGCTTCGTAATTTCCTTTTTGACGCTGAATAGAAGCTATACGAAAGTATACTTCCGGATCCTCCTTGTAATACAAAAGATCAATTGCTCTTTGGTACCAATCTTCTGCTTGATCATTGTTAAAAATTCGCTCATACGAAAATCCAGCCATGTACGCCATTTCCGCTTTTTGTCCTCGCGCTTTTGGTGTTTTCGGATTTATTCGTTGATAAGCTGTTGAAGCTTCTTGAGCTGCTTCAAAAAATTGAC
Source organism: Lishizhenia sp. (assembly GCA_007117055.1). Lineage (GTDB taxonomy): Bacteria > Bacteroidota > Bacteroidia > Flavobacteriales_D > Crocinitomicaceae > CSBr16-161. The sequence continues at coordinate 6,802 of SKHH01000098.1, forward strand.
CATTATTAAAAGCTACAGTAGCCTTTTTAATTTGTGAGCTCTGGGCAAAAACCCCTAGGTTCACTAAAAACAGAATAGCAAGTAATGACGTTTTAATTTTCATAATAGTTGCATTAGAACTTAAAATTTTCCGAAAGAAAGTAATTATTCTTCTATTAGACAAGAATTTTTCTATTAAGTTTATAATTGATAAAAAAAACAGCTGAAAGAATAACGTCAAATTAAAGAGATCGTTACACTCTATTTTTCATATACGTTTCCCATTTCTCTAATACGGATAAAAAAGCTTCGGGTAAATTAGAATCAAATCGCAAAAATTCTTTCGTTTTAGGATGTGTAAATCCGAGTGTCTTTGCGTGTAGTGCTTGACCTTCTAATAACTGAAAGCAATTCTCTACAAACTGCTTGTACTTTGTAAACGTTGTCCCTTTTAAAATTTTGTCTCCTCCGTATTCCAAGTCATGAAACAAAGGATGACCAATGTATTTCATGTGCACACGAATCTGATGTGTTCTTCCTGTTTCAAGTTTACATTCAACAAGTGTAACATACCCGAATCGTTTGATTACTTTATAATGTGTTACTGCATGCTTTCCATAATCACCTTCGGGAAAAACGGTCATTACTTTTCGATTTTTCAAGGATCTACCAAGATGCCCTTCTATTGTACCCTCATCTTCTTTCACATCTCCCCAGACTAATGCTTGGTATCTTCTTTCCGTTGTACGATCATAAAACTGTTGTGCCAAATGGGTTAAGGCGTCTTCTGTTTTAGCTACCACCATTAATCCTGTTGTATGTTTGTCTAGCCGATGCACCAATCCAGGTCTACCGTAATAATCATTGGGTTTTGTCGGTAGTTGCTCAAAGTGATATACCAATGCATTCACCAAGGTTCCTGAATAATTCCCATACCCTGGGTGTACAACCATATTCGCTGGTTTATTTATAACTATTACAGTATCGTCTTCATAATGAATTTCCAACGGAATATCCTGAGGTATCAACTCCAATTCACGTACAGGATAGGGCATAACAATGGAAACTTGATCACCGGGCTTAACCTTATAGTTTTGCTTTACTGCTTTTCCGTTGACGTGCACACTTCCGTTTTTAGCAGCAATTTGTATCTTACTTCTCGTCGTATTTGGAAGACGATCCATCAAAAACTTATCAATACGGATTACCTCTTGTCCCTTGTCGGCTAAAACCTTATGGTGTTCAAATAACTCCTCTTGGTCATCCTGCCCTTCTACATCGTGAAAATTTTCCTCCATTCTACAAACTAAAACTAGTGCACTATCAATTTTTTAGCGCCAACATGAATACCATTAAATCGTACGTGAACAAAATACACTCCTTTTTGCCAGTCTTCCGTATGAAAGACCTTAGTGCTTTCTCCTGAATCAATTGTTCTTCCTTGTAAGTCAAAAATTGTAACATCGGCAGGTAAGGGAGTATCCACATCAATTTTAAAGAAAGTATTTGTTGGGTTTGGGTAAACATTAAAGTTATAAACGGTCTCTATTACTTTCTTTTCTGGCTCAACACCTAAGGTAAAATCTAGGTTACTTGTAATTACAGGACGCATCATTAGAGATCCCGCAAAATTGGAATTATTCCAAATGTTACCACCATCAATACTCCAAAATATTTTATCCGCATGGTCATGATTTACATCAAAACCAACATTTAATCTATCCTCATCAATTTGTCTCCATCCTATATAAAACGTTTCACCCACTGGGATTTTTGCTGTGTCTTGAAAGAAATAAGTATGAAACTCATTTTTTCCCGATGTATATATCGGTTGTTTGGGGAAGAAAAACTCATCTTCATAAATCTTCTCTCCTGGTTGACCGTTATTATCATTCCAAACCGCTAATAAAAACAAGTTATTCGATACGTCATTTACCGTTGGTACAAAGTGCATTTGAATAGCTACAAGAGTATCGGGTTGATAGGCATTAAATTGATAAGCTAGTTCAGACTGAATTCCAAAAACTCCATAGGCTTTTTCTGCAGAACCATCATCGTAAGCATAAACATTTTCAAAAACTTGTGTGCCGAAAGTAGAATCATTGGGTGGATAGTTTGGAAACTGAGCACTCGCATTTGCGATCCAGTCAAAATAAGCTGCGGTATCATTTACCGTTCTACTGTACTCATAGTTATCAGAGAAGTCGTGATACGAGACGTAAGTCGATCTGGGTGCATAATTGATATTACCTCCGGAGAGAATGGTTCCATTTAAGACAATATTGGCCTGCTGACTCCCTTCATAAAACACAGTTACACTTCCATTTTGGTTGTTTTCGGTCAATTCACTTCCGTTTCTCACAGAAACTTTTACCGAATCCGTCATTTTATTTTCAGTCGAAACTTTGTAATGCTTCCAAGGAACTTGGATAAAATCTTCAAGCAATGTAGATATCGGATACACAAAAGCGAAATCTTTAAACAAAGTATCTTGATATCCTGAAAGCGGTCTCAAATGAATATAATCAATATGAAAATGATCCAAAGCTCCCGCTGGGGAACCATAATTCATAAAACGAAACTGAAATCCTTTTTGGAAATAGTTCGGTTCAAGCACTGCAAAATGTCCTTTCTTAAAATCTGAAACAGGAGCTCCTCCTGCCGCCCAAACACGGTTCCAACGATTCTCTATAGGATCAAAAAAATCTAAATACAATGAGTCCCCTTCTTCGGGAACATCCCCAAGGCCTTCCGTTTGATACAAAAAGCTAAAATACACTGAATCAGCTGCTGAATGCGGGGACATATCTATAGGTTTTGAAAATAAAGTATCACAAGTCATTGTGACGGTTGTAGGACTAAAAATATAGGGCTGTCCATTCTCATCTAAGCCATCAAACGTTACAACACCAATGGACCAAGGATCTTTAGCGTATCGGTAATTGTGATAAGCTTTATCGTTTAGCCATAATTTAGAAGGCTCATTAATTTCCTTCACAAATACCCGCGCAGAATCTTGATTAAATATGGGTTGTGTTAACCAAATTGTATCGGGTTCATTTGGTGTAACGTCTATTGTATCAATAATAAAATAGGGTGGATAACCAAATGTATTTGTATAATTAACTGGAAATGTAGTCAACGGAGCGTATAAAAAACGAGTTGAGTCAAAAAAGTGCGTAATTAATGTGTCGTCGATAAGGTTCACTTCTAGTCTGTACGTCACACTATCTGTATACAGCGCCGAATTGGGTAACGGTAATTCTGTTTCTTCATCCAATAGACGGTAATACAAAGTGGAGGTCAAGCCATCTTGAAACGGGTCTTGATTATATTGCTGAAAATTATTTCTTGAAAACTCGTCAAAAAAAGGCAACGACAACGTATCTGTTATAAAAAACACAGCACTATCAATCGCAGGGCCATTAGTTGACAAAGATTCAACTTGTTGCTTTTTTCCAAACAATGAAGGATTTGCAGCCAAAGGAGTAACATAATCCTGTGCAAAAAATCCACTCACAATACAAAGACAGGTAAAAAATAAACTTCCTTTCATGTAACAATAATTATTCAGCGCTTGTATTTGCTCTAGCAAAGACCGTAACTGTTGCTCCAGCTGGTATAAGGGTACTATCTCCCGCTGTAGGAGATTGACTAACCACCACGGCATTTAGGCTATCTTGTTGCGTTACACAATCACCACAAACCGCAAAAAAACGCAAAGCATTTGCATTTTTCAAACGGCTTTCAGCAACACTTATTGTTAAACCTACTAAATTAGGTAGTAAGGTAGTTTCTTCACCGGAACGTTGACCAACAAACAATTCTACCATGGTATTAATAGGAGCCTTCAGTCCTCTTGAAACAGGAGTTCCTTTTATTTTCTGATCGATAACGCTTCCTTGGTCTTCTTTACTAGGCACATAAGTGATTTTAGTTCGAAAACCTCTTGAATTCAAGGTAGCTTCTGCAAATCGTTCACTTCT
>SKHH01000062.1 GCA_007117055.1 Lishizhenia sp.
GTAACATTAAAAAACTTAGCCAAATAGTCTAAATCAAAAAGCGTGGTAACTTGTAAATCGATTTCTGGAGTAACAAAGTTCTCCATCACCAAATTGACGTTAAACTTACCTGTTTCAGGACGAGCGTTAAAATCTTTAATTTCTACACGCATGGACTCCAGTGTTCTTTCCTGCCCATTGGTAAAAAGACCCAAGAAACTGAGTTCATCTAGCACTTTATCTGATTGTGGATTTTTGAAATAACCATCTTTACAACCAAAACGAGCTTCCACATACGGAATATCTTGGTACGTTTTTCCTTTTACTGTCGCATCAAAAAACACGTCTCCCCTATTGTCAAAAGCATCAATCACAGGAATAATATCATCTGGAGCTAAGGCAATGAGTAACGAAAAGTCCGGTTTTTGACCCGAAAAACTTAAATCAACATTAAAATCATCTAATACATCAATTCCTCCCGAAAATTGAAATTTATTTTGCTCTATTTCAACCACAGAAGGTGTTACAACAATAGAATCCAACTCTTTAAAGTAATCTAATACTGAATTTACTTTAAAATTTTTCCTTCTTAAAAACGTAGTATCCCCTTTTTCAATCATGGATAAATTAAAGTCAGTGTCTACCCTAAAGAACAAGTGATCTTTTTTAGTTCTGAATCCAATATTAGCATGATTGAAATACACATCAAATTCTAGGCTATCTGGGTTGATTTTATGAATATCTACATCCACCAACGAGAGGTCATTCAAGTCAAAATGAAACTCTTCTGCCAGTTCTTCTGGTTCTTTTGGTTCATAGGTTTCAAAAGCTTTTGCGATATTAAATGAGCCGTCCCCATACTCTGTCAGGTAAATGTCACCTTGTGCTAACTTTACGGATTTAATATCAAACTCACCTGAAAGAAGTGTCCACAAATCAAAACCAATATAAGTATCTTCTATTGCTAAAATTGGTCCTTTTTCAGTCTCTTTTGTCTCATAGACCTTTAAACCTTGTAAATCAATAGAAATGTAAGGGAAGTTAGCAAAAGGAGCAATATGCGACTCACGCAACACAATTTCACCTTTAAAGTCTTCGTTAGCAGTTCGAATAAAACTCTGTACAATACTTTGTTGGTTGTAGTAAATAACTAGAACTGTAACACTAAACAAAACCACTGGTAACAGCACCATTAGTGCGAGAAACCATTTCCAAAACTTTGATAACTTGAACTTCATAAGCGCATTTAATAATATGGCAAAATTAATAAAGAAGTGCCAGTATTTAACTTGTTCATAAATAAAAAGAAGGGCTAAATCACTTCTTTTCCTTTTTTACTTACTAACAACACAATAACACCTAGAATAAAAACAAAAGGAACAAAAAGTAGAAGAAAATTATAAAACACAGGTAAATCAATCACCAACAATACAAAAACGGCTATTGTTGCTCCGATCAAAGCTGTTGTAGTGAAGAATATTTTTTGCAGTAAGGAAAATGGAGTACTTACCTGAAAACCATTTGTTAGTGACAATAAACCCACTGTAACATTTACAACCATTAGCGAAAGGATTAAAGGCCAACTTTGCTCAAGTTGATAAGGATTCACCAAGGTCAGCAACAACAAAAAAGACGGTAAAACTAGCACTAATACCAAAACGTTCCGAATAAAAGAATGTAATTGCTGATGTTTAAGGAATACATGGGTCACAAAACAAGAAATACTCAAGGTTAGCGCAAATAAAAAATATTCAAAATTACGCAGTGCCTTTATAGGCGAGAAAGCCAACATTATAAGCCATGTTATTACAACTACGAGTGATAATATACTTGCCGTTTTGAAAAACTTCATATATCAAAGGTAGGGAAAATAAGAACTTGTTTGTTCGTAGTCGAATAAAATAATTGGATTACCAAGTTAGGTTAAAATCTTTTAAATCCATGATTTATTTTAAATAGCCCTTCGTGAATTATAAAACCAGTCGAACTGCTCCCTGATTGGCGTTAAATGTATCAAGTTGTTCTGAATTTCTTAACCATGGCCCCACCACCACATTTTCACGATTTACTAAATTCGGAATATTTCTATTCGGAAACCAAAATGTTTGTCCGTTATGAATTAAACGAGTTACATATTTTGATGTTGAAATCTGTAACTCACTATTATTCAATCTGAACTCAATGCTGTTTTCTTCATCCTCAAGTGTTGGCATAGGATACATTTCAACTTTTACCCCCTTCAACTTCTCATAGGTTTCTAATTGAAATAAAATTTTATCTTCTTTTCCCTTAGCACGATAATCGTAAAGACAAATAGCTTCGTTTCCCTTTTTCCAAACTATGGTTTGGTAATAATGATTCAGCACCACTAACTCTTCATTGAATTGGTTTCCCCAACGAACCACCTGAAGAAACAAAGCAAAAGAAATTGATAAAACGGCAAAAAATCGCCATCTTTTTAAGTGGACCTGCTTTCCAACATACCAAGTACCGAAAATTAGCACATAAGCTACAATAACTTGAAGTATGGATAATTCAAATCCAGTAGCCAACGAAATTGGTAATTGCTCAATAAGTCCAACAAATTGAATAACTGTTTCAAAAACACCTTTAACAATATAAGCCGCACCTATGGCTAACACCGGAATAGCGTGAAGTACAAAAAACAATAATACACTACCTAGCGCAAGAAAACCTAAAGCCAAAAAACCGATATTAGTTAATACAAAGTAATTTGGGAATTGATGAAAGTAATACAAGGAAATGGGTAAGGTTCCTATTTGAGCCGCAATTCCAATGGCTACTCCATCCCAAATAAAATTAACCCATTTCTTTTTAAAGTAAA
>SKHH01000171.1 GCA_007117055.1 Lishizhenia sp.
TCGTCTGTTAATATCAACATTCAGTCTTTAAATAAAACAATTCTCACTCATAAACTAATATAAACACATCCTCATCATCGCGTTTGAACATTTTTTCTTCGCGAGCAAAGCGTTCGATGGCTTCGAGGTTGGTGAGTTGGTCTAGGGTTTGTTTTGTTTCGAGGTATTTGATTTGCACGGCCTCTTTTTCATGGATGAGTTTGTTGTATTTCACCCGTTGACGGATGATGGTGAAAATATCTGCATCGTCCAGAAAAAGCATGTAAAGCGCAAATAACACGCTTGTCAAAATATACTTGTTCCTTAAATAACGCAGGTACTTTATCATGCCTCAAAATTAGTGAAAGTTAGCCTCATTTGATAATGGGGCTTTCTTTTTTATTCAAGGCGTGATGTTGATAGTGAAATTCCCCTAAAATCGTATTCTCAATTGCGCACCCACCTCACTGCGCACACTTCCATTAATTCGTTCAGGTCCAGTACCAATAACATCTTGATTAGTAAAAACAAAAGCCGCATAACGCAACCATAAATCACATTTGTTTTTCCAAAAAGTGTAGCGCATGAGAATGTATGCACGACTTCCTTGGTTAAAGTAAACAGGGATGCTAAATACGTTTTGCATGTGACTTTCGTAGGCATAAATTCGTGCATCAAAACTTTCTGTATCAAAGATGGCGTAACGCATAGAAAATTGCAGCGGTACATTAGGTAGCTTATAAATTAAGTCCTGTGCCAACGAAACTCCACGTTGAAGTCCCATGCTTTCTCGTTCATCGGTCACATAGTCAATACGTGTTTTCCATTGAAATGATTTACTGATTTTATAGTTGAACGCTAGGCGATAAACACGCTGGTAAAAGTCTTCAACGGGACGCATATTTCCTCCCGAAAAGTTTCTGATATTTTGCATTTTACGTTGTTCTCTAGCTCTTAAAAACACCTCTAATCGAGGATGAGGTCGGTATTTTAATTGAGCCAGGAATTCATGTCCGTCACTGGGTGTATCCACTCTAAACGCTAACCAAGAACGCTGAAACATGTCGGCATAACCACTTAATGTCCAAGATTCATTTAGTTTTAGTTGTGTTCCAAGGTAGACGCCAGACTCGTTAATTGTTCTACTGTATTCTCCAAAACCACGGGAATAAAATGTGTGGTAATCTTTTGGATAGTTGCGGTATACGGCACTAATAGAAGCTCTTTTATTGATGGCAAAAACGAGTCCTTGTAAATAGGCAATACTTCCCGAGGTACGACTCTGTGCCACTTCCCCAAATACACTTATATTTCTGATAATATAGCTATAGTCGGCACTTAAGTTGAGCAAATTATCTCCACTAAATTCATATTGATTTACAGGACGATCAGCTCGTTCTAAAGGAGTGTCGTAAAAATGTTGAACAGCAGAAACCCCTGCTTGAAAATTATTATTTTTATAATTTGCATTAGCACCAAAAATAGTTTCTTGAATACTGTTTTTTCGTGCAATTTCTCCAGTTGTTCGATGTAAACCACTTAGGTTAATAGAGGAAGCTTGTCTAGCCTCTTCACCATCTAACGTGTCTAATAGCTGAACTGTTCCATTTACTGCTTTGTGAGAAGCAAAGGTGGTTAAGGAAAAGTTATCCACGCCAATTTCTACACCTGCGCCTCTTAGGAAGCGTGTTTCATCGACAGAGGTGTATGGACGCAAACCTCGTGCATTTTTTCGAACACCCATTGCATCGACAGTTTTGTTGAAAGCATAGCCTGTCCAAAGTGCTAATCCCTGACCAATTTCCATTTGATAATCACCGAGAGCCACTGTTCTAACAAATTTGGAGGGATTGTTATAATAGGCGTGCGCTGAATAAAAATCAAATCCATAGGGTTGTGTTGTTCCAAAAAACTCTTCCCCTGGATCTTTTTCCATGGTAACTCCAATACTGGTGTTTTTTCGATAAGTATGTCGTATTCGAGAATAAACCCGATCTGGTGAACCCCAATAATAAGCGTTACTTTGTTCACGGATGGAGTCAGGAACATCTTCATAACCAGCTCTTTCCTCTACGCCTCTTATCCATCGCAAGAATATTTCTGTTCTTCCTTCATCAAAGAATTCTTTTATATTTTTTCGATCCTTTTTTTTATCTTCTTTCGAGGGACGAATTACGACAAAAGGAGAGACATTTTCAATTGTTAAAATATCCCAGAAATCGACTTCTTGTAATTGATATAAACTTTCGAGCTCTCCATTTTTTTGAATGTAGGAAAGTAATGCATTTATTTGAGCATCCGAGAGTAAAAACATTTCCTCTAAATCAAGACGAGATGCGGAGTTCAGATTGACGGGATTGTCGTAATAATAATAGAGTACGTCAAAAACATCTTCCAGTGCAATATCTTCGGTTTCGAGTTCTTCGGCAATGAATTCAATGCGTTGTTGGATGATGTCGTTTTTGCGTTGCCCATAAGTTCTGGAAATCAAACAAATAAAAAGCAATGTTATGATTATACGCATTAGTTCGTTGATTTTGTTGGGAAGTTATATAATAAAGCAGCACTTGGTGTCCACCCCAAAAGCTGATTATAATGAGATGCGAGGTCTAATTGAATCAGATTCCAACGATATCCGGCACCAAAGCTAAATTCAACAGGAGCGCCTTGTGCACCAATACGAAAGTAGAATTGTTCGTTGTAATTATATTCCATACCACCTCGAACACGGGTTAGAAAGGAAACTTCTTGTTCTAGCTCCATCATAATTAATAAATCACGTGTGATTTGGTAGCTAGTCCCCAAACGTAATAACGTAGAAAAGCGATCGTCTTTAAATTCAGA
>SKHH01000168.1 GCA_007117055.1 Lishizhenia sp.
GTCAATAAACCTCCTGGAATTCCAACATCCGGTAATTTTTACAAAACCCTTCAACAAGCACTGCCTTTTAACCTTCAAAAATCAAAAGAATCGGACGCATTAGTTTATCCGCAACCAGCTCATCGATTGGATAAAGCCACACGTGGACTAGTCATTATTGCCAAAACTCATCGTGCAAGAATGAAACTAGGAGAAATGTTTGAAAGAAGATTAATACAAAAAAAATATTACGCCATTGTACACGGTAAAATTCAATGTAATGGGAAATTAACCAGTTCCATAGAAGGAAAGAACTCTCTAACACATTTTACTCCAATTTACAACGGGTATTGCAAAAAAAAGAAACCCTTAACCTTATTGGAACTATCTCCATTAACGGGTAGAAAACACCAACTTCGCATACATTTATCACGACTAGGATATCCCATTTTAGGCGATATCATTTATGGAAATCAAAATCAGACCTTACTACACAAAGGATTATTTCTACAAGCCCATGAACTTCAGTTCAAACACCCTAAAACAGATGAATTGCTAAAATTTAAAATTGAGCTTCCTTACAAGTTTAAGAAAAGAATTCATTTATTCAAATAACTTGATTAAAATGAGAATCACAAACTATTGATTATAAAATTCCCCGTCTTTGTAAAACACAAAGTTTCCGCGATTCACTTGTACTTTCACTGTTCTACCATTCACTTCAAAAGGAGCATTTTGTAGATTAGAAACAATCTTTACTTGACCTCTGTCAAACACAGACACACCACCGTTTAAATTTCGGAAAGCTACAATTCCATCTCGAATATGATATTCTTCTGGAATATAGTTGGCAATTTCATACACTCCTGTTCCATCGTAACAAAACAGCAAGCCTGCTTCATTCCAAACCACCATATCCCGAAAGACTTCAAACCACCGCGCTGAGAAGTTACTTAACTCTTTTACCCCATCCTCCTTATACACGAATAAATTATTGTTCAAGTCTCGATAAGCCACTATGTCCCAACCTGCTTTATAGTCCGTTATCATAATACTTTCAACATCCACGACCTCATCGCGTAAAGCAACTGCAAAAGATTGATGAAAAGGATCATTGAAAGCCACTTTACTAGCTCCTGCTGAATATTTTACAGGATCATTTATCACACCGATTTCAAGAATTTTACCGCTAATAAAAGAGTAGTGTATGTTTCCATTCCCAACAAATGCGACAGAGTTGCTCCCTACTGCTACTGGAAACATTGGTGTTTCTACACTGTAAAATAAATCATAAATACTATCATTGTAATAAGCACGAATAGCGTTATCTCTCAAATCTTCAAAAACAACTAAACTATCTGAAACTTGATAATTCCTTCCAAAACGAGTAAGTACCTTTTTTCTACCTGAATCCCAAACCATAACAATAGGGCCAGTGTTCCAAGCGCAAATATTATATCCGATTTGGAATCCATTCACCATATTCGATATAAGTTCTTTTTGCTGCCCATCAAAAATGAAAAAATCATTTTTATTGTCAATATAGGCAATAAAGTTCTCCGAGAACTCAACATGATTAGGTCGTAAATATTCAACTTGAGTAGTTTTTCCGTCCTTAAAACTTCTCATATACCCAATGTTATCGATGTACGGAAAAACTTCTTGACTAAAACTAAATAAAGTGAATAATAAGGTAAAGCCTAAAACTAAAATACGCATTCTACTATTTTTTGATTCTCATTTTCAACGCTGAAAATACGAAATTGTTTTGTTTGGACAATCAAAAACAATGCCTAAAAAAAAGCTGAGTACACAAAAGTGCACTCAGCTTTCCATAATAATGAACTAATTTATGCTCTTATTTCGTTCTTTCCTGAGCTAATTTAACAGCTTCTCGAACATCTACTACACTTCCAGTTGCCGATAGTATACCAAATTTCACTAACTCGTCTGAACCTGGTCTTTTTTGATCTGTATCAGAAAAGTCTTTCGCTGAATCCAAAATAATTTGACGAACCTCAGCCATTGTTAATGACGGGAAATACCCTTTCAAAATAGCAGCAACACCAGAAACCATAGGAGCTGCCATAGAAGTACCTTGTAGTTTTTGATACTCATTTCCTGGAACAGTATTATAAATTTCAAAACCTGGAGCAAATACATCTACTCTTGTTTGACCGTAATTCGAAAAACGAGCGGCTAACTCTTCTTCATGCACTCTCGTTGAAGCTCCAATTGACAAGTAGTTCGTAAACGGATCCGTTTGAAATGGGAACATATTTGCAGGATAATTTGGGTTTTCGTGTAAATCTAACGCTGAATTCCCTGCTGCATGAACAAACAACACATCATTTTCCTCTGCATATCTCAACGCCTCATAAACCGCTTCAGGAATTTGAGAATAAGCTTTACCAAATGAAGCATTGATTATTTTTGCTCCATTATCTACTGCATAACGAATCGCTAATGCAATATCTTTATCAAACTCATCTCCATCAGGAACCGCCCTTAGTGACATTAAAACAGCATTTGGTGCAACACCATCGCCTCCTAGCTTATTTCCTCTAATTGCACCAACAATTCCACCAACATGAGTTCCGTGCAACGCATCTGGACCAGCAACATCATTATTACCATAATTAACATCTTCCATGTCTAAATAGTCGTCACCAATTAAAGTACGATCATCGAAATCTACATTATAATGGTGATCAATCATAGACTGGATTTGCTCAATTTGCTTGTCTAATGCTTCTTCATTTAACTCACCTGACATCAAAGCTAAAGCAATTTGTTTCATTTGCTGTCCTTGAGGATCCTCTGGCTTCCA
>SKHH01000248.1 GCA_007117055.1 Lishizhenia sp.
GTAATTAATCCCTCGCTCGTTTGCGGGGTGCAAAGATACCCACTCTTTTTACTTTAACAAGTCTTTTTTATCTTTTTTTTGAAAAAGTTTTTTTGAAACTTTTAAAAGGATTGATTAACAAACTCTTACTATATGAAAAATTAAATCATTTTTTTTGATACCAATACATCTCTCATTTGTAGCTGCACCTTTTTAGCGCTTTCTCTTGCGTCTTTATCGAATGACTCGCCATTCGAAGTATAGATTATCCCTCGAGATGAATTCACCAACAGACCACAGTCGTCATTCCATCCGTAATTCACAACATCTTCTAGACTCCCGCCTTGAGCCCCTACACCAGGAACCAAAAAGAAATAATTTGGAACTTTAGCACGCACTTCCTTTATCTGTTCTAATCTTGTTGCTCCTACAACATACATTAATTGATTACTCGCGCCCCACAATGAAGTTTTCTCTAACACCCTTTCATATAACTTCTCTCCATGACTATTTTCAAAAACCTGAAAATCCATTGATCCTTTATTAGAAGTCAATGCTAAGACTATTACCCACTTATCTTTAAATTCTAAGAACGGAGTAATAGAGTCCTCCCCCATATATGGCGCTACTGTAACCGCATCAAAATTCAAGTATTCAAAAAAGGTTTTTGCATAATAGGTAGAGGTATTCCCTATATCTCCTCTTTTTGCGTCTGCAATTGTAAAAATATTTTTAGGTATATAATCTAAAGTTTTTTTCAAGCTTTCCCAACCTTTTGGGCCAAGGCATTCATAGAATGCAATGTTCGGTTTATAGGCGACACATAGATCTTTAGTTGCGTCAATAATCCTCTTATTGAATTCAAAAATCGGATCTTCATATCTTTTTAAAAACTCAGGAATCTTATTCATATCAGTATCTAAACCAATACATAAAAATGATTTCTTTCTTTTAATTTCAGCAATAAGCGCTTCTCTTGTCATGCTCAACTATTAATTAACTCCTGATTCTCCTTTCATTTTTTCTGCATTTTCCGCTACCTTCAATGCATCAATCATTTCTTGAATATCTCCATTCATGAAAGACGATAAGTTATACATCGTTTTATTAATTCGATGATCCGTAATTCTACCTTGTGGATAGTTATATGTTCTAATCTTAGCAGAACGATCTCCTGTTGAAACTAGCGATTTTCTTTGTTCTGCTCTCTCCGCATTGACTTTTTCTAACTCTTGTTGGTACAACCTAGAACGCAAAACCGTTATCGCTTTTTCTAAGTTTTTGTGTTGAGAGCGTCCATCTTGACACTCCACCACTATACCAGAAGGTATGTGTGTTAAACGAATTGCTGATTCAGTTTTATTAACGTGCTGACCACCTGCACCAGATGCTCTAAAAGTATCGCGTTTAACATCTGTCATGTTTAACTCTACATCAACCTCTTCTGCCTCAGGAAGGACCGCTACCGTAATTGCTGATGTATGTACACGACCTTGAGATTCCGTTTCAGGAACCCTCTGAACCCTATGAACACCCGATTCGAATTTCAATGTACCATATACTCCTTCTCCTTCTACATTCATAGAAATCTCTTTGTAGCCTTTCGTTCCTCCTTCGTTTGAATTAATAATTTCAACTTTCCAACCCCTCTCCTTAAAGTACATTGAATACATGCGATAAACATCTTCCACAAAAATACAAGCTTCATCTCCTCCTGTTCCTGCACGAAGTTCCAGTATGACATTTTTATCGTCCTCTGGATCTTTTGGAATAAGCATTACTTTAATTTCTTCTTCCATTTCTGGGCGCTTACTTTCTAACTCATCCAATTCGAGTTTAGCCATTTCACGCATTTCAGGATCTTTTTCTTCTTCTAATAATGCCTTTGCAGATGAAATATTATCTAACACATTTTTGTAGTCGTGATACATTTTATCCACCAACTCCAAGTCTTTGTATTCTTTATTTAACTTCACATACCGATCCATATCTGCTATAATCTCAGGGTCAACAATAAGTTGTCCTACTTCCTTAAATCGATAATGAATCGCTTCTAATTTTTGCAATAAATCATTCATACTTTTATGAATATTTGAATATTCCGAATTCAGAATTAATTGTCAATTCCTTTTTGTCGCTACTTTCTACACGTCCTATAATTTTCGCATCCACGTTAAACGACTTAGAAATTTCGATAATTCTAGGAGCTATTTCAGCAGAAACATATATTTCCATTCTGTGTCCCATATTGAATACTTTGTACATTTCCTTCCAATCTGTATCAGATTCTTCTTGAATAATTTTAAATAAAGGAGGAATCGAAAATAAATTATCCTTAACAATGTGAACATTATCCACGAAGTGAAGCACTTTCGTCTGAGCTCCTCCACTACAGTGAACCATTCCGTGAATATCCTTTCGGAATTCATCTAAGACTTTCTTAATGATTGGAGCGTATGTACGTGTAGGAGATAACACTAATTTCCCAGCATCAACTGGAGCATCCTTTACCTCGTCGGTCAGTTTATAATTTCCCGAATATACTAATTCGCTGGGCACACTTGGATCAAAGCTCTCTGGGAACTTCTCTGAAAGGTACTTATGAAACACATCATGACGAGCAGAAGTCAACCCATTAGACCCCATTCCACCGTTGTACTCTTTTTCGTAAGAGGCTTGTCCAAACGATGATAAACCAACGATAACATCTCCTGGTTGAATGTTTTTATTTGTTATAACATCTTCTCTTTTCATTCTTGCAACAACCGTTGAATCTACAATTATTGTTCGAACTAAATCTCCAACATCAGCTGTTTCTCCACCAGTAGAA
>SKHH01000004.1 GCA_007117055.1 Lishizhenia sp.
CAACAATGGGGTATCCGGTTTTTCCTTGTTTCCAAGCTTCAAACTTGTTAGTGTCATTTTCCCAGGGAATAGCATCATATTCTATTTTGAATGACCTGTTTACGGAGTGAGGGAAATGATATATGATCATTTGATAAAAATCACGCCAAATTAGTTCGTTCAGGTATTTTTCGTTTGTATGAGCAACACTGGCTAGTTGGCGTATGGAAATAGTCCCAAAGCGCAAGTGAAGACTTAATCTTGATGTTCCTTTTATTCCTGGTATATCCCTTGTTTTATGGTAGGATTGAATGATTTTCTCATCAAATTTTTTAGCCGGAAACTCAACCGTTTGAGCATCAGAAAACCCCATTTCTTTTAACGAGATTAAAGGTTGGGAATCTTGTCTTATGGCTAAGTGGTTGGTATATTTTTCAACGGGGTAGGATTTTAGATAAAATGAGGATAATTTGTTTTTCCATTTTTTTGAGTAGGGGGTAAATACTTTGTAAGGTGTTCCATCATCTTTTAAGACTTCATTTTTTTCAAAAATCACATGGTCTTTTTTGCCTTCAAAATGAATTTCGTTGGATTGTAGCATTTCAAAAACGTCCTTATCTCTTTGTTGAGCGTAAGGCTCATAATCACGATTTGTAATTATTTTGTGAATTGGGGTATCACTTTCTTCAATGAGCTTTTTAATTACCTCTAAAGGCTTGCCGTAATAAACCCATAAATCACCTCCTAATGCTTGGTACTTTTTTTTTAGGGATTCTATTTCTCTATGAATGAAAAGCACTCTTTGGTCATTTTTTGGTAATTCATCTAGAATACTTCTATCGAAGATGAATACAGGTTGAACGTGTTCGTTTTCCTTTAAGGCTTTATATAATCCAGCGTTGTCATAAATCCTAAGATCTCTTCTGTGCCAAAAAAATGTTGTCATAGCTTTTCTCTTTTTAAAGGTTGAGTTGGTTTTGCATACGATAAGCGGATCTCTTTTTGAGGTGAAAAATACGTATCTAATCCTATAACTCCGGCACATTCCGCACTGAAAAAATCGATATTTCCATGATCGTTAATTAAACGTTCTGATATTTCTAAGAATTCAATGTTCCCCACAATTAGTTTTGTGTTGTTGGCCTTTATATCCAACTCTTCCTTCCATGTAACACCAATTTTAATCGGACTTTCTTTCACAAATGGAGCTAGGAAGTTGGACATATATTCCTCTTTTAATAGGACTGCTTCAAATTCAGAGGTGCTTCTATCGTATCGAGCGGAAGTTTGATGCGCTTGTTCAATCATTTTTCTGCTCACGGCATTAATCGTATAGTAACCTGTGTTTATTATGTTTTCGTACGTGTGTCTTTCAACGGATGTTGGGCGCTGTATAAATCCAATCAACGGAGGGTTAGCCCCTATGTGAACAACAGAATTTACAATACTCAAGTTGGTTTGGCTATTTTCATTAATTGTACCAATTAAAAAAGCACTTTTTAGTCCACTAAGCGAGTTGATTAGATTTGTACGGTATATTTTATCGTAGTTTTTAATGGTGTTTTTATCGATTTTCATCCTTGTTTTTTTTACCAACGAATTAGAATGCTTATTTGTTCGTTTTTTTCTTGTAGTGAAAAATGAGTTAAATGTTTAAAAATATCTTTATATTCGCACCCTTATAGAAAAAGAAAAAATGGCATTAATAGGAAAAATACGTAAAAATTCATGGCTACTCGTTGTAGTTATTGGAGTAGCAATGTTGGCTTTTATTTTAGGTGATTTGGAAAGTTTGTTTTCAGGCGCTGGTCAAGAGGATCGTTATGGTATCGGGACTGTAAATGGTGAGAAAGTTGATGAAAACACCTACAATAATGTGTTGCAAAATGTACGAAATCAAATCTTTCAAAACAAAATGCAGCAAAGTGAGGGTCAAGCAACCGGTTTAGATGAAAATGACGAACGTAATGCGTTTAGTCAAGCTTGGACAGCGACTGTTGGTGAAAAATTGGTGTTACGAGAGCTAGATAAAATTGGTATAACCGTGGACGATATTGAGTTAGACAATGTGCTATATGGTACAGATGGATTCTCTCCGTCCCCTGCAATAGCTCAAGCTCAAATTTTTCAGGATTCAATGACTGGTGAATTTAGTGCGAATCTGGTGCGTCAGTATTTGGAATCTTTAGAGGAGTCTTCAGACCCTGAAGCGATGGAGCAATTAACGGGTACACTTGATTACGTAAGACAATATAGAACAGAAGAGAAGTATAATGCGTTATTGAGAGTTGGTTTGCATGCTACAACACTGGAGGGGAAAGATCAGTATTTAGCGCAAAAGGAAGTCAAAAACGTTTCGTATGCATTCAAGAGCTTCAGTAAAGTTAGCGAAGATCAAATTGATGAAATTACAGAGGAAGACCTTCGGGCATACTACAAGGAAAACAAGAACCGTAAGAAGTACGAGCAAAAAGCTTCTCGAAAAATCAACTACTTCTCTATACCGGTTTATCCAGATGCTAATGACACGTTAAACACGAAAGAATTTTTAAATGGACTTGTGGAGCGTTTTGAGAAGTCAAAAGATGATTCTTCTTTTGTTATGCGTTTTAGTGAGGTCAAAGAATTCGAAAACAATAATAGTTTCGCTTATTTCCCTGAAGGAACAATGATGGGGCAAGAAGGCGGAAAAACATATCCTGCAATAATGACTGCGGAATTCCAAAATGCTGAAGAGGGTAATGTTTTCGGACCTTACTTATCGGATAATGGAATGACAATCTCTAAAGTTGTACGTGTGGTACAACAGCCTTTGGCAACTGTTCGTCACATCCTTTTAAGTGCAACTAGCGATGAAGAGGTTACCGCTGCTCAGAAGAAAGCAGATTCTATTATTCGTGTAATTCGTGCTCAAAATAATTTTGAAGAAATGGTAACACTTTTTACGGAAGATCCAGGTTCAAAAAGTACGGGTGGAAAGTATGAGGATTTCGCTGAAGGCGCAATGGTGACCGAATTCAATGACTTCTCATTCAATAAACCAATTGGCACCTTGGGAAGTGTTAAAACAAACTATGGGATTCACATTATTGAAGTATTGGGTAGAAGAGAGATTAATACACCAATTATGGCTTCTGTAAGCCGTGCGATTCAATTAACTAAATCCTCTATGGACAATGCAAACAGTATTGCATCTTCGTTAATTTATGATTTAGACGATTACATGTCAGGAATGTCGATTGAAGGAAAATCAGAAATTTTTGATACCGTAGCGAAAAATAATGGATACACCATTCGTTCCTTAACGATTCAAGACGAAAGTCCAGCAGTGCAAGGTTTTGGACAAATTGCTGAGGGAAGAATTCTTAGATTGGCGTTCGAGGAAGGTGTCAAAGAGGGTGATATATCTTCTTCTCCGATACGTGATAATGATAGAATTATTATTGCATTTGTACGTGAGATCAGAAGTGCGGGAGTCCCTTCTTTTGAAAATGTGAAAGATAACATGCGTTCTGATTTACGCAAAGAGCGTCAAGCACAAGTAATTCAAGAAGAAATGATAAGTAGAGACGATTTAGGGGCATTGGCAGACGAAATCAACGGTCAATTCCACACGGAAGGATTGACGTTTAGTGCATCGAACACAGCTGCTGGAAGAGAGCCAGTTATTATCGGAACGGCTTTTTCAGGACTTCCTGATGGTGCGTTATCAGTTCCAGTTAAAGGAAATAATGGTGTTTTTGTATTGCGTGTAGACAATACAGATTATGCACCTGAAACAACTGATTTCTCATCAGAGCAAAATCAAATCCAAACTCAGGCTAGAACGAATTTTATTAGTCGTTATAGAACGGCGCTTGTGAATAGTGCAGATGTGGTAGATAATCGAAAGTTAAGATCATTTGGGATTAGATAATAACAAACAGATTAATTACGATATATATATTTTAGGCCGTCTATGTTTAGACGGCTTTTTTATGCGTGTACAATTTTGACAATTCAAGCAGTCGGATTAAAAAATATCGAATTACAATTATAGGATTTACTGTTTTACTCAGCGGTATTTACAAGTTAAAACGATTTAATCAACCTTTGTTTCATCCACGTTTTCAAGCATAACTTTTACCATTTTTTCTAGTGAAAAGTGAGGTTCCCATTGCCAGTCCTTTTTTGCGTGTGTATCATCAATAGCGTTAGGCCATGAATCGGCTATAACTTGTCTAAAATCTGGTGAGTAGGAGATACTGAAGTTAGGGATATGCTGCTGAATAGCTTTTGTTAATTCTTTTGGAGTAAAGCTGATCCCTGAAATGTTATAGGAAGTGCGAATACGTACATTTTCCGCTGGTGCATCCATTAAATTTATAGTTGCACGAATCGCATCCTCCATGTACATCATAGGAAGTGCTGTGTCTTTAGATAAAAAAGAAGTATACTTTCCAGATTTTTTTGCGTGATAAAAAATATCGACCGCGTAATCTGTTGTTCCTCCTCCAGGTAATGAAGTGTAAGAGATTAATCCTGGGTAACGTATACTTCTTACATCAACACCATATTTTTCATGATAGTATGCACACCATTGTTCGCCCGCCTGTTTAGATATACCATAAACGGTTGTGGGCTCCATAATGGTTCGCTGTGGGGTATTGTCTTTGGGTGTAGTAGGACCAAAAACAGCAATAGAACTTGGCCAAAATATTTTATCGATTACTTTTTCTTTTGCGAGGTTAAGTACGTTGAACAAACCGTCCATATTTAGTTGCCAAGCAAACGCAGGATGTTTTTCCGCGGTGGCAGATAAAAGTGCCGCTAACAAGTAGATTGTGCTTACTTTTTGTTCTTTCACAAGGTGAGTAAGTTTTTCCTTATCCAATACGTCTAATTGAACGTACTGATATTCTTGCAATGAACTTGGTGTTTCTGATTTCACATCAGATGCGATAACTTGTTCTTTTCCAAGTTTAGAAGCCAATGCAATTACAAGTTCTGTGCCGATCTGTCCTCCTGCGCCAATAACTAAAACTTTACCCATTTTGTTTCTTTTCGATATAGTGCGAATATAAAGACTTGTTTTAAGATAGTAGTGTCTCTAGGGTAAAATTTTGAAGTTTATACTCCAAACTTACCGCGCTATCCAAAGGTTTGGATTCAGTTGTTTTACTTGACCATCTTTCACTTCGTGAATTTCGAAATGCGCTACGGATACATTTCCAGATTTATTAGGCAACAAAGCTCCTAATGGAGTTTTAGTTTGTACAACGGTTCCTTTGGTAACGTAAGCCTCTTGAATATTCGAATAAACACTTCGGTAGTTTCCATGTTTTACAATAATGACTTTTCCAGCTCCTGGTATGTTGATTACACTTGTTACTTCACCATCATAAATAGCACGAACTACTGCATTTTTAGGAGTAGTGAAGTCGACACCATTATTTTGGGTAAAAACATTAGGAAGGGTAGGATGGGGGTGTTTGCCGTAATCTTGTGTTATTGCTCCCTTTTCTACTGGCCATGGCAGTCGTCCTCTGTTTGCGGCAAAATCAGCTCCGGCTAAAGCGGTTTCTTCGGCAACAATAAAAACGGGCTGTTGTTCTTTTTCAAGAACCGTAACTTGTTTAGCCTGTTCTGCTTTTAGTTTAGCTTCTGCCTCAGCTTTTAATTTCGCAAGTCGAGCTTGTTCTGCTGCTATTTCCGCTTGGATAGCATCTTGAATTTGTTGTTGAAGTTCTGAATTTTTTTCTTCCTGAAGTCTTAATTCAGCAAGCGCCTCCTGTTCTTTTGCTTTATAGGCTTGATATATCTTTTCTTTTTCTTGTCGCGCGATTAATATCTCCTCTCGTTCTTGACTTTTTTGATCGGCGAGTGCGAGTTTTATTTTCCTTTCCTGGGCTAATGTTTCTATTTCTTCCGTAATAAGTTCTTTATTTTGATGGATCAAGCGAAGCTGTTTTCTTTGAATTTCCCCAAGTTTTTCTAAATACAGTTTTCGTTTCAGTGCTTCCTCGATGGATGCAGCACTAAAAATATACATTAGGTTACCGTATTTGTTCCGCTTTTTGTAAGCATAGACTAATAGATCGGCGTACTGTTGTTTCAATTTTACAACTTCTGCCTCCAATAAGGCGATGCGTTGATTTTTCTGTTTAATTTTAAGTTCGGAAGCGCGAATTTGATTATCAATATTATTTAAAAGTTGCTCTCTGTACCTTACTTGTTTTTCGATGAGTTGCACTTCTTCCAGTGAGTTTTGGGTGTTTTCTCGAGAGGCTTCTACTAATGATTTAGTAGCCGCTATTTGATGTTCCAATCGCTGCTGTTCACTTTTTAAGCGATCAGATGCTTTTTGTGCAGTTGCTTCATTAGTAACAATGAAGAGTATCAAAACGCAAATTATATATCTAATCACAGCGGTCATATTTATCTGGAATAGTCAAATATAATACTCTTGGCTCATTTACAGTAGTTTTTGAGTAAGTCATATCAATGTAGATGGTATCTTTTGGTGTGGTAATTCGCACATCAGACTCTAGTGGGATCTCGAAATCACTTACCCATTCTTTTTGAAAATAATTGATGTCTATAGAAGTACTGTCCGCGGGACTATCAATAATCATGCGCTTTAAACCTTGTGCGTCATCACTTAAAAAGTATCGGATATACACATCTCCTGATAAATCTTTTTCGGAGCGTCTTAGTCTGCGTTTGTTGTGAGATGAAATAATGTAATTATAGGGGTCTTTAATTTGATAGTATTCTTCTTCTGGATCCCACCCTACGGGTAAACCAAGTAATACTTCTTCGATGTTATGATGCTCAAAATCAACAGAAAAAGTTTCTTTTAAATAACTCATATTTTCTTGGATGTAACAATTATTTCTTCTATCGACAATTGTTAGTGTATCTGGAGTTACCATAGTGTTATAAATAGGAATACGAGCAAATGTAATCAAGGCGTTTAACGCGCTGTCAGCACGCATACGAATGGAAGTTTTAAACGATATTTTTAATTCGCTATCACTGTACTTAGAACTAATTTTTGTGTAAAAATGCTCAGGTCTTGTTTTAGATAAACTGTCTAATTTTGCAATAAGGAGCTCTTCTTTTATTTTGGGTAATTTATCTTCTGATTCTTGAATAGAACGATGACTGTATGAGCAAGCACCCAATACAACAGCAGCTACGATAAAATAAAAGCTAGAAATAATTGGGCGCATAAAACTTTTTGTCTTCAATTTTTTGAGGGATAACGGTGTTTCTACTTTCTTCTTCTTTTGCTTTCTTCCAATGGTGGAGGGCTTTGTCTATGTCTTTATTGACAACATAAATATCACCTAATAAGTCATGAATTTCAGCAGTATAAGACTGCTTTTCTAACGCTTCCTCCAACAAGGTTATCGCTTTATCGTAATTTTTTTGTTTAAGGTATACAAACCCAAGTGAATAAATCACTTTAGAACCAACGAGTTCATTGTCTAATAAGGGAAGAAGTAATTGCTCTGCTTTTTTATAATCCTTGTCAAATCTAGCTAAATGATATGCAAAAGAATTGATGATAATTTCTTCGTTCGGTGCTTTAGTTAACGCTTCATCAAATTTAGCTTTTGCTTTTTTGTTTTCTCCTTGTCGGTATAAAATCTCTCCTTTGCGCATAGCGTAACGGGCCAATTGTCCTACATCGTCAATAAGGTAAATTTCTCCAATTTCTAAATAATCCATAGCATCTTCCAGCTTTCCGGCATACATTGCTCCTTCAGCAGCAGCGTAATAAATAAAAGGAATCGTTGGGAAATAATCGATAGCTTCCTTGGCGTCTTCGTACAACGCCGCATATTCTTTATAAGCACTTTGAAAAGCAAGAATGTTTGTCCATAGTTCCACACGGTTTTTATTATAAGCAAGTGAAGCACGATAAAAGTCTAAGGCTCTTTTCGATTGTTTTAATTGAACGAGCAAATCACCAAACATAGATAAAACAACAGCTTCTTTATCATGCGTTAATGAAAAGGTTTCCATGATTTCAATGATAGCTTCTTCATTGCCTTCAGTAATTTCGTAAAGTGGCTGAGTAATGCGTACCTTGTCCCTAACATCTAAATCTTCTGAACCAACAACTATTTTAAGACTGTTCAAATAATCTGAAATTTCATTTAATTCTATCGCTTGATTTGCGAGGATAAAATGAGCAACGCCGTTTTCAGGTTCTTTTTTTACCAATTCTTTAATTAATGCAATAGCTTTTTCTGTTTCTTCTTGTTCTTCGTAATATCCGATTACGGTCTTTAAGATTTCTAAATTATTGGGGAAAGCCTTTTTAAGTTGTAGCAATTCATTTTCTACTTCATCTGTTCTATTGGTTTCTTGTAGTAAATCTATCTTGATCATGGTTAATTCAGGAACGATTCCCATCAAATCCTCAATAATTTGAAATCGTTCTAACGCTTGTTCATATTCTTTGTTGTAAATCAAACACTGGGCATACGCATATTGCCATTCGGCGTGACGCGGTTCTTCACGAACAAGAATTTCAAAGAAATCCGAAGCTTTTTGGAACTCTGCTTTTTCGAAAAGTAACATGGCTAGTTCTTGCACATAATGGATGTTTTCAGGATCTAATTCATGGGCGTTTTCCATGTATTCCAAGGCCAATGATTTTTGTTTTTGTCGCTTGGCAATTTCCGCAAGTCCAAAATAAACAGCGTCATTGTGTGGATACTCCGCTTTACATTCTTCAAATAATTTTTTGGCTTCGGATAAATTGCCTGAAAGTTTTTCTCGAACGGCGAGGTGAAATTTTTCTATGTAGGGAAATTGTTCCGTGGAGAGCAATGCGAATAAATCGTCTCGGGACTCTTCAAGAATTTGTTCTTCTTTACTTTCTTGATTGCGCTTAAATAGCTGTGCATAAGCACCCTCAAAGAAAATGAGACAAGAAAAAAGTAAAAGTAAAAAACGAAGTATCATCATTTAATCAAGTGTTGAATAATCTCCTAGACTCAAATCTTGTGCCTTTTGTTGAATTTTAACAGCATTTCCGATCATTGAGTTTTCTAAGACACTGTTTTTTATTACCGTATTGTTCTGAACGATGGTGTTTTTTATTACCGTGTTTGAAATACGTGTTTGTCCTCCAATGGAAACATGTGGCCCAACCACTGAGTTACTGATTTTTGCTCCGGGACCAATGTAGCAAGGAGGAATAATAACACTATCCTCTATTTCTGCGGAATCGTGAATAAGTTTTTTTCGATTTTCTAAATCAAATTCAAGTACGCGTTGATTGGTATGAACAGTAACCACTTTGTTTCCGCAATCCAACCATTCATTTACTTTCCCAGGTTTAAAAACAGTTCCTTTTTCGGTAAGTCTTCTTAATGCATCGGGAAGTTGATATTCGCCACCTTTAATGATATTATTATCCACGAGGTAGTTGATTTCTGTCAATAAATCTTCTCCTTTTTTGAAATAGTAAACGCCAATCATGGCAAGATCTGAAACAAACGTTTTTGGCTTTTCAACAAAGTCGATAATTCGACCACTTTGATTTAACTGAACTACGCCAAAAGCACTCGGGTCTTCAATTTGCTTTACCCATAAAATCCCATCATCCGAAGGGTCGATTTTAAAATCAGCGCGGAACAGTGTGTCGGCAAAAGCAACTACAACAGGGCCCTTAAGGGCTTCTTTTGCACATAAAACAGCATGTGCAGTCCCAAGGGGTTCTGTTTGATAATAGATAGATCCTTTTGCGCCAACTTCCGCTGCAACTGCGATCAATTCTTTCTCGACTTCTTTACCAAAATCACCAATCACAAAAGCGACTTCATCAATAGGTTCGCTGCATACATTGGCAATGTCTTCCACTAATCTATGAACAATTGGTTTTCCACCTACAGGTACAAGTGGTTTTGGAACGGTTAAAGTATGTGGTCGGAGGCGAGATCCGCGACCAGCCATGGGTATAATTATTTTCATTTTTTTCTTTTTTTTAATTTTGTCCAGTACTACCAAAACCACCAGATCCGCGCTCGGTAGCACTTAACTCTTCTGTTGTAATCCAAGTTGCTTGCGTTAAAGATGCAAATACAAGCTGTGCAATCCGGTCTCCGTCATTGATTTCAAAACTTTCATTGGATAAGTTAACTAAAATCACACCAACTTCACCGCGGTAATCTGCATCAATCGTACCAGGACTATTCAGGACTGTAATTCCCTTTTTCAAGGCTAACCCGCTTCTTGGACGAACTTGTGCTTCGTATCCTTCAGGTATTTCTAAAAACAGCCCCGTTTTTACCAAAGTACGCTCAAGCGGAGCCAAAACAATTTTTGAATCAATGTTTGCACGTAAATCTAGACCAGCCGATGAACTAGTTTCATAGCGTGGTAACTCGTGCTTTGACCGATTAATCACTTTCACTTTCATACGCTTCAAAAGTACGTAATTTTTTAAAGTTTTTACTTGTATTTGGTGAAAACGCGCTCTTTTAACACTGAATGTAAGTGAGGATGAAAGGTTTCAATCGCAAACAGAGTATTTCATTGAACACTTCCATTTTTATAAATGGGTTCCAACATAGGTAGTATAGGTGTATCACCCTGTAAGCCTG
>SKHH01000124.1 GCA_007117055.1 Lishizhenia sp.
AGTAAGTAAACGCCTTGCGTTAAACCATCAACTGGAATTGTTGTGTGGTTGTTCGTAACTTCAATTGAAGAAACAACTCTTCCCATTGCATCGTGTAAAGTGGCTGTTGTGCCTTTATATACATTGTCCATCTTGATATTGATGATGTCAGATGCAGGGTTAGGGTAAACTTCAATAGCATCAAAAGAAGCGATGTCATTTGCAGATAGTTCGTCCGCTTCTTCAGAACTCAATACTACTGAGAAGTCTTGATTCAATAAATCAGAAGTAATCACAACATCACTATGGATGAAGAGTGGTAAATCAGACTCTCCAAGTTTGTAGTACTCAAATTGCACTCTTGATAAGTTAATTAGAGCTGGGAATCCAAAAACCTCAATGTTTGCAGTAATTGTTTCCTCGATTTTGTATCGACTTACATCTGTGTGAGAAACACCGTTTGCCAGTAATAAAGTACCTGTACCGTCAATTGATGCATCTAGTGAGCCACTTAAGTCTCCATCTCCGAAACCAGTTACTAATGATCCTGCAAAAGTATCATCAGTGTCATCTCCAAACGCAAAAGGATACTCCATAACGGTTGCTGTAGATTCGTCGAAAATAGCCAATACATCTCCTGCCTGAGGCTCAGAGAAAACAAATCCGTGAGAAATACGCTCTGTAGCTGTTGAAGAAATGTAATTTACCAAAAAGTTCTCAATGGCAATTGCTTTTTCAGCATCTGGGAAACTAGCAGCATCAGCAGTTCCTGAAGCTTCAAGAATTGTAATTAAACGTGACTCTCCTGGGTATCCCAGTGTATTACTGTAATCCCAAGTTACACCAGTTCCAGAAACTTCTGCGTAATTTACGGCATTACTGTCCAATAAATATAACGTTGTTCCCGAACCAACTGAAGGCTCGTTATCTTGTGTGAATTGAGCAAATAGCCCAGCACCAAATAATAATGTACTTGCTAATAGTAAATGTTTTTTCATAGTTTTTTCTTTATTGTTTCAATAAGCAAACTTAATTAATTAAAAGAGAATAAAAAAGAATTTTGGTTAAAAGGTTGTTAAACCTTTTTGTTGGGTAAATGTTATTTTTGCACAAAAGCGCAATGCATGAGTGAAAAAGGCTTTAAACAGTTGTCAATTTTAGTTCTTGGACTAGTTATAGGTGTTACCGTTTTCTTTGCTTTTCAAGCTACTCGTGTTCAATTGGACTACAATTTTGAGGAGTTTTTTCCGGCAGATGATGAGGAAAGTGCTTTTTTTTATGATTTCCGTCAGGAGTTTGAGTCAGATAACGATTTTTTATTGGTATCTATTCAACGTGAAAATGGCGTTTTTCACACGGCTTTTTTGAAGGATGTGCATCGGGTTACCGAAAAGCTAAAGTCGTTGGAAAATGTGAAGGATGTTCAGTCAATAACTCACATTTCAGAGCAATTTATGTATCCTGGTGGTGTGGTTTCGTCAATCAATTATTGGAGTCAAAGTGATGAAGAACTGAAAAAAGATTCATCTCGCATTTTTAAGAATTCAGAATTAGTAAATACCTTAATTGCTGAGGACGCAAAGTCGCTTGTGATTTTTATTCGTCATGATGATTATTTAAGTAAAGCAAAAGGAGAGCAGTTAGTTCATGAAGTTTCAAGTATTTTAAATGAGTTCTATTTTGAGAAAACGAGAACAGCAGGTAGAACTGCGGGACAAATCTTTTATATCGACACCATGTTAGGAGAAATGACAAAATATGTAAGTCTAAGTCTGGTGTTAATTGTGATTATTTTATTTCTTGCTTTTCGATCAGCTTGGGGGATACTCGTCCCTCAATTGGTCATAATTAGTTCTATGATATGGATTGTTGGTTATATGGGCTGGGTGGAAGAACCGATCAATATTTTATTGGTGATTTTGCCTTCCATTATGTTTGTGGTCGGAATGTCAGATGTGATCCACTTGGTTTCAAAATACATTGATTTGCTACGCGAAGGTACTTCCAAATTTGAGGCGATCAAGATTGCTTTTCGTGAAATTGGGATGGCTACCTTACTGACTTCCGTTACTACTTCAATTGGTTTTTTCTCATTGGCTTTTGTAAATGTAATTCCAATTAAAGTCTTTGGATGGTACACTGGTCTAGGTGTTTTGTTTGCTTTTATTTTGACGTTTAGTACATTGCCATTTCTTTTTTATTACACCAAAACGCCTCGTGTTGTCCGTAAAAAAAAGAAAAACTATTGGTCGCCCTTAATGAGAATGGCGTTTTTATTCACCTTGAGAAATAGAAAGTGGTTGCCTTGGTTTTCACTAGCATTCATTGCTTTTTTTGCATTTGGGATTTCTAAAATTGTTAGCAATAATTTCATTTTAGATGATATTCGTGAAAACGTAGAAATGAAACAAAACTTTAACTTTTTTGATGATCATTATGGTGGTGTTCGTCCTTTTGAGTTGGCCGTTTCTTTAAAAGACTCTTCTGCCACTTTTTGGGATGTTGCTCATTTAAAAGAACTAGAGAAAGTTGAAGTGTTCTTAGAAAAAGAATACGGAGTGAATATTCGTCTTTCATTGGTGCAAGTAGTGCAAGTTTTGCATCGCTCGCATCATGAAGGTAATCCTTCTTACTTTCGTATTCCAGATTCAAAAAAAGAATTACGAAAATATAAACGAGCTTTGCGTATTGCGAATCAAGGTCAGTTGCTGAGTAATGTGCTCGACAGTGCTCAAACAATGACTCGGATCAGTGGTACAATTCCAGACTGGGGAAATTTAAAAACGAAAGAGCAAAACGAAAAGTTTTTTC
>SKHH01000225.1 GCA_007117055.1 Lishizhenia sp.
GTAAGCAAAAAAACTATTTTCTTCATAATCGTACTGTTGAATACACTAAACGTACAATGTACGAAAAAGTTTCGAAAACAAGCCAAAAGAAGGAAATAAAAGCAAAGCTCTACGATAGCTATTTTCCGACCTTAAACTCCGAAGTTTTATGAAAAGTAATATCTGGGTAATCGCGTTCTGCCATTTGAAGTAAAAAGACCGTTTCGGCTAGAAAGACCAAGTTTCCGTCTTTATCCTTTGCAATATTTCCCGTCTTTGCTCTTAAAAATTCATCTAGTTGTTGTTGGTTATCACTGGTAATCCAACAGGCTTTGTGATAACCGAGGGGAGTAAACGAACATTTTGCTCCGTACTCGTGCGTTAAGCGATATAGAATAACATCAAACTGCAGTTGTCCAACCGTACCGACAATTTTTCGACTTCCTGGTTCTTGGATGAACAATTGCGCTACACCTTCATCCATCAACTGACGAATACCTTTATCCAATTGCTTGGATTTCATGGGGTCATCATTTCGCAATTCTTGGAAAATTTCAGGAGAAAAGGAAGGAATCCCAACAAAATTTAAGTCCTTACCCGCAGACAGCGAATCACCAATTTTAAAATTTCCTGTATCGTATAACCCAATCACATCACCAGGGAAGGCTTCATCAATTACACTTTTATCGTTTGCCATAAAAGAGGTTGGATTCGGGAATTTCAGTTTTTTCCCTAAGCGAATATGCTTGTAGAAGGTATTCCGTTCAAATTTACCCGAAACAATTCTTAAAAAGGCAATTCTATCGCGGTGATTCGGATCTAAATTAGCGTGAATTTTAAATACAAATCCAGAAAACTTGGAGTCATTTGGCTCAACAAAACCAATATCTGTTTTACGACCTCTTGGCGCTGGAGAAATTTCCACAAAGGCGTCTAATAATTCTTTTACTCCAAAATTATTTACTGCACTTCCAAAAAACACTGGAGCGACCTCTCCACTGAGGTAAGTTTCCCGATCAAAATCATCATACACACCTGAGATTAATTCCAATTCATCCCTTAGTTCTTGTGCAAATTTTTCTCCGACGATTTCATCCAATTGCGGGTCATTTACATTTTCCAATTTCAGCAACTCTTCCCCAATTTTTGTTTTATTCGCTTGAAAAATACTCAAGGTGTTTTCGTAAATATTATACACACCTTTGAACTCGTCACCCATTCCAATGGGCCAAGCAAGAGGTCGTACTTTGATGGACAATTTTTCTTCAATTTCATCCAACAAGTCAAATGGGTCTTTTCCATAGCGGTCCATTTTGTTGATGAAAACAATTACGGGTGTGTCACGCATTCTGCAGACCTCCATTAATTTTTCAGTTTGGCTTTCTACTCCGTTTGCACAGTCAATTACGAGAATCACACTGTCCACAGCGGTTAAGGTACGATATGTATCCTCTGCAAAATCCTTGTGACCGGGAGTGTCTAAGATATTTACTTTCTTGTTTTTATAATCAAATGCCATCACAGAAGTTGCAACAGAAATTCCTCTCTGTTTTTCAATCTCCATAAAATCGGAAGTAGCTGTTTTTTTGATTTTATTATTTTTCACAGCACCTGCTGTTTGAATCGCACCACCAAAAAGCAATAACTTTTCAGTGAGGGTCGTTTTACCGGCATCTGGGTGAGAAATAATACCAAATGTTCTTCTTTTTTCTATTTCCGCTACTTCCTTCATGAGTTTAATTTGAAGATTCTTTAATGTTAAAAACAACTAATAAGTTGCAAAGGTACATACATTTTAGTACTATTGTTGTCGATATGATTGCGAAATCTTTTCTATTCCTTTCTTTGGTTGTGCCTGTTGTTTTTTTTAGTATGTTAAAAAATAACGGAAAACGCATTTCATCTAATACAGGGGAAGTTGAGCTAACAACTTCTTCAGAACATACTTCTGTTCGGTCTTTTTTCAATAGGTTGGATAACAAAACACTTTCTTTTGAAGCATTCGAAAAGGGGTATATTGGTTATAAGGCATTAGTGGAAAAAGGAAAGATTACAAATCCCAAGTATTTTACCTTAATTGACTTTACACAGCCTTCATCCAACAAGCGGTTGTACCTTATCAATATGGAGGAAGGAAAAATTGAACTGCAAACGTATTGCTCGCATGGAAGAAATTCCGGCGGACTTTATGCGTCTACGTTTTCCAATACTTCAGGAAGCTATCAGAGCAGTTTGGGTTTCTACCTTACGGACAATTCTTACAAAGGGAAATTTGATATCGCTTTGCGTTTAGAAGGGTTAGAAGCGTGTAATTCAAAAGCAAGAGAACGCGCGATTGTAATGCACGGAGCCGAATACGCAACGGAATCTTTTTTGAAGAAGAATAACAATGTGTTGGGAAGAAGCTTAGGCTGTCCTGCTGTTCCTTTGGAGGATGCAGCGTTAATTATCGAAAAAATCAAAGAGGGGAGTTGCCTGTTTATTTACCATTCTTCAGCTGCATATCTTTCCAAATCAAAGCTTGTAAAAGGTATTGTATAACGTGTTTATTGAATTCTCTTTACTGAATTGAACGCAATAATCACGGTTGTGCCTTGCCCTACTTTGGAGGTGATTTCTAAATGACCTTTATGCAATTCTACAATGCGCTCTACTAACGATAAACCAATGCCAGAACCTTTCTCTCCTGTGGTGTTTGAAACACGATAAAACGGCTTGGTAATATGTTCTAACTCTTCTGATGCTATTCCAATTCCAGTATCTGAAAAATATAAACTTACCTTGTTCTGATCAATTATTTTGATTTGAA
>SKHH01000181.1 GCA_007117055.1 Lishizhenia sp.
AACCCCCCATAAATTACACCTACACGGTTGAATTCATTGATGAAAATGGATGTGTAGCAAAGGACGATATCAGCATTTATTTTGATGCTTTAATATACGTGCCGAATACATTTACTCCAAATGGAGATGGTGTAAACGATTACTTCTTTCCAGAAGGAGGAAACATTGCTGAATTTGAAATGTTAATTTTCAACCGATGGGGAGAACTTATTTATGAATTTGAGAACTTTGATGATCAGTGGGACGGCACCTATCAAGGAAAGTTAGTACCCGATGGAACCTACGTATGGAAAATTATTTATACGGACTTTAATAGTACAACAAAAGAGTTAATAGGACATGTTAATGTATTGAAATAGGTTACTTCAATACAACTTTCCAAGAAGCTGAATTCTGAGTAACTTTAATTTTGGCTTCGTCAAAAGCAGGTGGACCAAATGTACCTCTCGCATTATTCGAAAAACCGTATACTTCCGTAGGGACTCCAAACCAGTTTTTATCTAGTTTTTCGTTAGCATTCACATCGTGATAAACGGCAAAAGCAACAACACTTTTTCCTCGAACAATATCTGTAACATCAATAATTTGATGTTTACTTTCAACTTTCACTACTAATTGTTTCAATTGCTTTCCTTGAGTCGGAAAATTCTTTTCGTTATCAAACATTCCAATCATGAGGTTACCTTTCACCGAGTTAATTCCACTGACTTCAAGCAAGTATTTCTGTTGTCCGAAAATTTGATTCATGAAAAATGAGAATAAAATGATTAAACCTATTTTTAAATGAGGTGATGACAACATAATTCATTCAAATTAAGAGCGATAAAAATTCATTTCATCAATGTACTTGTGAACAGGGTCTGTTAACAGATAACGTACATCTTTACCTTCATTAATTGCTTGACGGATAAAAGACGAACTTACTTTCATAACAGGAGCATCATCACAAAAAATCACATTTTTATGGCTTCTAAGTTGATTATCGGGTAAATAACCGATTTGTTCCACTTCCTGTTCCTCTTGGATCGTAAGTACTCTCGGGTAAACATAAAGCTTATGCTGCTCCAAAATACGCTCAAAATTTTTCCACTTGTGGAACGTTCTTAAATTATCCTCCCCCATAATAAGGTGAAACGAATAATTTTCGTGCTTTTCCTTTAAATATGCCAAGGTATCAGACGTATACGAAGGACGAGGCATTTTAAATTCGATATCGGACACACGCAATTGATCATTATCTTCCACAGCAACTTGCACAATAGCTAAACGGTGATAATCCTCCAAAAGCGACTTCTTTTTTTTCAACGGATTTTGAGGCGTAACTACCAACCAAACTTGGTCTAAATCTGTATATTCAGCCATAAAGTTGGAAATAACTAAATGTCCAATATGGATCGGGTTAAACGTGCCAAAATACAAACCTATATTCATCGCGTTAAAAAAGAATTAATTGTTTGTTGAATAGCTGAAATAGCATCAACTAGTTTATCATTAACCAATTGTATGTCGAATTGTTCGTTAAGCTTAAGCTCTTCCTCTGATTTAGCCAACCTCGTTTGAATTTTGTCCTCCGTTTCTGTGCTTCTTAACCGTAATCTTTTTTCCAGTTCTTCAAGAGAGGGGGGTAGCACAAAAACGCTCAACGCTTGATCCCCAAAAAACTTTTTTAAGTTAATTCCTCCGTATACATCTACGTCAAAAACAACGACTTTATTTGCTTCCCACAACCGATACACCTCCTCTTTTAAGGTTCCATAAAAATGATCTGCATACACTTCTTCCCATTCTACAAATTCATCATTTTTAATTCTATTTTTAAAATCTTTAACGGATAAAAAATAATAATCTTTACCGTGTTTTTCTCCTTGTCGTGGACCACGAGAACATGCCGAAATAGAAAAAGCGAAATTCTCGTTATTCCTAAGTAATTCATGAACAATCGTCGTTTTTCCTGCCCCAGAAGGAGCAGAAAAAATAATAGACTTTCCAGCAACCCTATCTTCTTCCTTTAACATTACAAGGTGTTTAATATTTGCTCTTTAATTTTTTCAAGAGCGTCTTTCATATCTACCACAATCTTCTGGAGATCTGCATGATTAGCTTTACTTCCAAGCGTATTTACTTCCCTACCAATTTCTTGAGCTATGAATCCAAGTTTCTTTCCTACGGCTTGGGACTTCTCCATAGTTTCTAAAAAATAATTCAAATGATTGAAAAGTCTGACTTTCTCCTCTGAAATATCTAATTTTTCAATGTAAAAAATCAACTCTTGCTCAAAACGATTTTCATCTATATTTTCAGCAACTTCCTCCAACCCTTTTCGAATGCGTTCTTTAATTGTAACTATTCGCTCTTGCTCATAATTTGGAACTAAATCTAATAGCTGTTGAATTTTTCCGATATTATCCCTAAAATCCTGCTCCAAGGAATTCCCTTCCTGACTTCTAAAACGAATTAAACTTTGTAAAGCTTCTGAAATCACCTCTTTTAACGCTTGCCATTCTTCCTCTGTGACATCCGCCTCTTCTGTAATCAGTACATCCGGTAATCTTACAACCGTTGCTAACAGGTTACTTTCATCGATATTATTATCAGAAGAAAGCGCTTTCATTTCATTCAAGTACCGTAAAGCTAATGACTTATTTATACCATACGACGGAGTGTCTCCCGTATTTTCAATCGATATTATAGCTTCTACTTTTCCCCGATCCAAAGATTGACCGATCATTTTTCGAATATCAATTTCTTTAGACTTGTATAGGGCTGGTACTTTTAAATAAATAT
>SKHH01000261.1 GCA_007117055.1 Lishizhenia sp.
AAAAATAATTTTAAAATACTATGCAACAAACTAAAGAAATTTCACTTCTTTAATTCTAGATATGGGAAGCCAAACCCCACCTTTAAGACAAATGTATTTTGCTCCAGTAGCCCAAATTGTTGTTTCTACTTGTTTCAAACCTTCGTCGTCTCTAAATACGATGGCAATTTTCCCACGATGCAAATTCCCAAGCTTTGTCGCTTCAATTAATCGTTCTTTCAACCCTTCTTGCTGTTCAATGTTGACAGCTTCTTTAAACGATAAATTCGGTATCATTTCTTTCTCGATACTCACTATTTGTTGATTGTTTACTTCTTGCATGGTACTCATTTTTAAAATTTGTGAGTGAGAAGATACGACAAAAAAACAATTACAGCAATTTTTTTAGAAAATTTATTTTTTTTTGAGCAAAATTTTATTAAAAAAATAAGACCGACTTTTTTTATTAAGCCACAGAAATAGCCTTATGAATCTCCTTGATAAGTTGTTCTCTTTTTGCAACAATAGAACTCAAGTCTTTTTCTTTTAATATTTGCAGTTGTTGGTAACGATCAATATTTCGGAAGTAGTAAAATGCTAAGATTCCTGAAACTGGAACAATACTGAAAAAATATATTAGCCAGAATAATGTATTGTAATAAACTAAATGGTTTAAAGCCACAAGTAATACGATATTATAAATACCATTTAGTAATGCTCCAAATGTCATTTTTACACTTCCCCAAAACACTTTTCGTTTAAACGTTTTTTCTGTAAAACGTTTTACAAATCTGTAAGCGGGATAATTGTGAATTAAACCAATTAACACAAATGGAGCGAGTAAAACTAGTTTTAAATAATGTTGTAATTTATTCAAAGGTTTAGATATATGAGTAGTTAATATATCCTCGCGAATGTTTTCTCTTTTGAGTAGAGTGAAGTAGGCTTGAAGGTCTTTTTTTAGTTGAACCATTTCTGGATTTTGATCTAAGTCTTGAGAATTAAACCAATGGGCCAATTTTTTAGAGTAATTTCTGCGTTCCAAGATAGGAATTGATTTGTCTGAATCAAAAGCGTGCATTCCTTTTTTTGTAAGTCGCATTACGTTTTCATGAGTAGTAGCCCATTTTTCATCACGAACATCGGTGAGCTGTTCTCTTAATTCTAATTCAATGCGTTCTGTTAAATCATTGATAACCTTATTTGCATTTTTCTGATACTCTTTCTTATAGTCATTGAGGCAAATGGGGTTTCCGTTGGCAATTACGACACCACTTCCTAAAACATTTGGATCTTCGTAATTGACTCCGATAACTTGGATGTAAATCTTTTTTTTCCAGTTGATCTTTTCTAATGCTCCAAATCCTATCCTAGCAGCTCCTTTCTTTATGGGTTTTAAACGACGAATAAAGACATCATCTGTAAATCCTTCTCCAAAGATTAATAAGCTTCTACCATACTTGAGAATACGGTAACAAGTTTGAAAAACTTCCTCATTTTTTTTCTTGGTGTCTTCTCCATCTTGTTGTCTATATATAGGGAGCATATGGGCAGCCCAAAGTATAGGCTTCATTATGGGGGTAAAAACATCTGATCGTGTCATAAAAAACACGATGGGCTTTTGATTGCTAGCCACAACTAGCGGATCCATGAATGAGGCGGCGTGATTACTTACATATATGGTACGAGCAAATCTTTTTTTTGGAGTGTTAATAAAACGCGTAATAGGATAATAGATCCAAAGTGCATATTTAAGTACGAGTTTTAACGTTAGATAAGCCGGACGCATCATTTTTCTAGTAATTAAAAAAAGGCAAAGTTACAATTAACTTCTCTATCGACTTAATTCTCTTTCCACATTTCTGTTTCTTCCCAAAATATACCCTAGATGAATTTCATGGACGTTGTTAGAAACTGTTTGTACCGCGCCAGAACCAAAGTCGTAAGTATATCCAAAGGTGAAGTTACGCGCTACATTCATTCCAAAACCTACGTTGATAGCATCTCCAAAACGATAAGCTACATTCGCCCAATACTTTCGATCGAAATGAATACGTGTACCCAAATTAAAAGATAATGGAGCTCCTTGAATAGTTTGTAACATAAAGTGCGGCTCTAATTCAAATTCATCGTCTGTTTCGATACGGTACATGCCATAAACGTAGAGGTGACGACCGTAATTATTTTCTGTCATAATTTGATCGATGACCATGTCGTTATTCAATAATTGGGTAGAAGCAACTCCAAAGTGAAAGTTTTCGCTGTAATAAGCAATCCCAGCATTCATGTCAAAGATGTTTTGATTGGCATTTCGTGCGAAAAAATTATCATATTGTGGATCATCTTCGTTAAGCAACGTTACTTTTGAGCTGTTAATTCCAAAGTTTGTCCAACCTGCACTTAATCCTAGACTCATCATATGTTCTCGATTAAATGGAATGTGATAAGCATAACTTCCGAGAATCGAGTTTTTTTGAAAAGGACCAATTACATCACTTATGGCTTTTCCTCCTATGACATGTTTACTTCTTCCGACGTTTACTTCAGGAGAATCAAATATATTTTCAAATTGGGGGTTAAATTCACCAATTACATCTGCCGATTTTTCACCACTTAATTTTATCTCTGAGTGTCCTGTTGCATAAAAAGTTTGTGGAGAGCCGTCAATGCCAACCCATTGCCTTCTAAATCCAGCGTTGAACTGCATAGTTCTTGTCATACCTCCAGCTGCGGGATTAAAGAAATAGGGGTTGTGGTAATATTGTGAAAATTGTGTCTCTTGCTGTGCGTTTG
>SKHH01000085.1 GCA_007117055.1 Lishizhenia sp.
CCTTATTCAGGTATACAGTTACAATCTATTCCGTTCTCCTCAGAGCAAGAAGCTGATAAGATAATTCAACAAGCAAAACATGCTCGAAAAAAAATGGCTGAT
Source organism: Lishizhenia sp. (assembly GCA_007117055.1). Lineage (GTDB taxonomy): Bacteria > Bacteroidota > Bacteroidia > Flavobacteriales_D > Crocinitomicaceae > CSBr16-161. The sequence continues at coordinate 103 of SKHH01000085.1, forward strand.
TTATCGGCTTTTGAAAAGCACGCCGTTTTATCGGAAATTGTTGATGAATTAAACCAAAAGAAAAACGAATTCACTGAAATCATTAGCCAAGAAAGTGGTAAACCATTGATGTATGCAAAATCAGAAGTAGAAAGGGCTATGGCTACTTTTCGAATTGCTGCAGAGGAGTGTAAACGAATTCCACACGAATTACTTGATTTAGATGCTTCAGAAAAAGGTAAGTCCTTACAAGGTGTTTACCGTTATTTTCCTGCTGGTATTGTTTTTGGTATTTCACCTTTTAATTTTCCTTTAAATCTAGCGGTGCACAAAATTGCTCCTGCTATTGCAGCGGGTTGTCCGATTATCTTAAAACCTTCCTCTAAAACTCCGTTAACAATGGAGTTGTTAAAAGGCGTGATAGATAAAACAGAATTGCCAGAGAATGGATTTCAATTAATACATTGCTCACGGAAAGTAGGGGATTATATGTTGGAACATCCAGATATTCATGTTCTTTCTTTTACCGGTTCTCCAGAAGTAGGCTGGGAAATAAAATCCAAAGCGGGTAAAAAGAAAGTTATTTTAGAATTAGGAGGAAATGCAGCTGCTATCATTTGCGCTGATGCAAATGTAAATGAAGCTATCAATCAGTTGACGGTGGGTGGTTTTGCCTATTCGGGGCAAGTATGTATTCATACCCAACGCATTTATATTTCTGAAAAAATAATAGATGAATTCTGTAAAGGTTTCATTGAAAAAGTAAAACTGTTAACCATAGGTGACCCTATTGATTCAAAAACAGCATTTAGCGTGATGATTGATGAGTCCAATGCAAAACGAGTGGAGAAATGGGTGAATGAAGCAGTCGCTTCTGGAGCACAGATGTTATTGGGAGGAAAGAGAGTAGGAGCATACTACCCGCCGACCATTTTGACAAATGTATCCAAAGGACAAAAAGTGTTAGAAGAAGAGGTCTTTGGTCCAGTGGTAATCATTGAATCTTTTTCTGATGTTGATGAAGCAATTGATAAAGTAAACGATACAAAGTGGGGGTTACAGGCGTCCATTTTTACAAATGATATTACCCTCAAGAATAAAGCTTTTCAGGAATTAGAAGTGGGCGGTGTTATCCATAATTTAGCAACAACTTTTCGTGTGGATGAAATGCCGTATGGAGGCATAAAAGATTCAGGTTTCGGACGAGAAGGTGTAAAATATGCCATGATGGATTATTTGGAAGGGAAGTTACTTGTTGAGCGTCGGTAAATTTGTTTTTTCATTATCCAACGGTATTTTTTTTGTAATTTTATCTTTGTTTAAAGACTTTTAAAAATATGCGTTATAGCGTTTATGTACTTTTTATCGCTTCAATTATCTTCTTTGTCTCGAGTTGTAAGCAAGATGTTGAACCCCTTTATTTCGGTTACGAATACTTTGGATGGGAGGAAGGAAAGTATGTGGAGTATGAAGTAACAGAGATTTTCCATGATGCAGCCTTGCAACCAGCGAATGATACAAACAAATATATTTTGCGCACTTTAGTAGGCGAGGAAATAGAAGACAACGAAGGACGAATGGCACGTAAATTTTTTCGTTTTCGCTATGATTTAAATTCTGGCTCCCTAATTGATCAGCGTGTTTGGACGTCCATATTGGTTGGAAGAAGGGGAGAAGTGGTAGAGGAAAACCAGCGTAAAATACGTTTGGTTTTTGCGGTTACTCCTGATAAGACGTGGAATGTGAATGCCTTCAATACTTTTCCTGCGGATGATGCGCGATATACAGACTTACACCAACCAAAAACGTTAAATAATTTTAGTTTAGATTCTACGGTTACGGTCTTATATGAAGACTTTTTCTCACTTGTCGATTATCGAAAACGGTTTGATGTGTATGCGCCTGGTATAGGACTCGTTCAAAGAAGTTATAAAGACTTAAGAATTAACAATTTTGACACCTTGAATATTCAGCAGGGAACGGAGGTACATTTCAAATTATTGGATTATGGTCAGGAATGATACTATTGTTTTTGTATTAATTCTGAAAATCAAAGTAGGTCAATGAAAGTAGCTTTTTTATCCACTTTTTATCCTTTCAGAGGAGGAATTGCTCAATTTAATGCAGCATTGTACAGAGCACTTGAAAATTTAGGACACGAAGTCAAAGCCTTTAATTTTTCGGTTCAATACCCAGCAGCTTTATTTCCCGGGAAAACGCAAAAAGTAACTTCTGAAGATATTGCAGACGCTATTCCGTCTGTACGCTCGTTAAATGCTGTCAATCCCGCTTCATATTGGTCGACTGCGAAAAAAATCAAGCAGTACCAACCAGATTTGTTGGTTGTAGGGTATTGGATGCCGTTTATGGCGCCATCTCTTGGTACGGTAATTAAAAGGTTAGAAAAGCATATCAAAATAGTTTCGATTGTTCACAACGCTATTCCACATGAAACCTCTAAGTTAGATACCATTTTAGGGAATTATTTTTTTAACCATAACACGAAAGTGATTGCCCTTTCTAAAGCGGTGGAACAAGATATTAATAGCGCATATCCTTCTATAAAAACAAAGGTATTACATCATCCGACATATACACATTTTGGAAACTTAATCCCCAAAAGTGATGCACGTGAAAAATTAGGCATAGGTTCAGATAAAATAGTGTTGTTGTTTTTTGGTTTAGTGCG
>SKHH01000005.1 GCA_007117055.1 Lishizhenia sp.
CATTTAAGATTTCGAAAAATGAGGTAATGGCTTGTGAATTCTTCGAGAGTATAGCTATTTTATCTCCTTTGTTTACATTTATATTAATGTCTTGAAAAAGCACTTCTCCTTCATTATTGGTGAAGGCTAAATTTTCAATGTGTAATATTTGATCTCCCGCTTCACGTTCTTGTTCGAAAATAATCGCTGGATATTTTCGAGATGAAGGCTGAATTTCATCCAAGTCTAATTTATCGAGTAATTTTCTTCTACTTGTTGCTTGTTTCGATTTAGAAGCATTGGCAGAAAAACGTGAAATAAATTCTTGTAGCTCTTTTTTCTTATCTTCTGCTTTTTTGTTTTTGTCTGCTCGCTGTCTCGCTGCTAATTGTGAAGATTTGTACCAAAAAGTATAGTTCCCTGTAAATAAGTTGATTTTCGAATAATCAATATCACATATGTGTGTACAAACTGTATCCAAAAAGTGACGGTCGTGAGATACAACAATCACCGTGTTTTTAAAGTCTAATAAAAAGTCTTCTAACCACGAAATGGTTTTTAAATCCAAGTCATTCGTTGGCTCATCAAGAATTAATAAGTCAGGATTTCCAAAAAGTGCTTGCGCAAGTAATACGCGGACTTTCATTTCATTGGGGATGTCTTGCAACAGTTGATAATGGTAGTCTTCTGAAATACCAAGATTAGAGAGTAATGTAGCCGCATCCGTTTCTGCATTCCAACCTTCCATATCGGCAAACTCACCTTCTAATTCAGACGCTCTCATTCCATCTTCATCCGAAAAGTCCTCTTTCGCATACAATGCATCCTTTTCGGTCATAATTTCGAAGAGTCTTTTATGTCCACGAATTACAGTTTGTAACACTTGAAACTCATTGAATTCATTGTGATCCTGTTTCAGAACCGCCATACGTTTTCCAGGTTCTAATTCGATTTTTCCTTTTGTTGGGTCTTGATCGCCGGTGATAATTTTTAAAAAAGTGGATTTCCCTGCTCCATTAGCGCCGATAACACCGTAGCAGTTTCCGTGAAGAAATTTAAGATTTACTTCATCAAACAAGGTTCGTTTCCCAAACTGAAGGGTTAAATTATTTACTGTTAACATATTTTACTTTCTGTAATTTCTGCAAAAATACATTAAAGCGATGCTTTTTCCAACTTTTATAACGTTTCGATCGGGGCTAACACATACTTTAGAGATTAAAAACGGGGTAAGTGTCGGCTTTGCATACGATAATGGGAATTCAGTTATTTCGATTTTAGCACAGGTATGTGTTCTTATGTCGATTCTTCTTTCTAAAAAAAACACAGTATGAGTTTGTCCTCAAATAGATTTTAACCAATTAATTGTTTTCTAATAAGCAATCATTTCAACCAGAGCCGTATCTTCTTTTACAGTGATAAAAAATAGCTTATCGTTTTCATAACTCCCGAGTTTTTCTAAGGGAGGGACACCGTTGTAATGTTTAATGATTGGGAGTAAATTATCTCCATGACCACAAAATACAGAAGTTCCACCTTGAGCTTTCATTTTATCAGCAGCTTCGTGCCACTCTTTCCATTCGTAGATGCCAATGTCTTTGTTGAAATGATCCGCTAAGGGTTGCACGGTATGTATATTTCGGTCAAATCGAGTAGAGTAGAAGTGATCCACAGAAAGTCCACGATCCAGAACGATTTTTGTGAAGTCCTTTGCTTGTTGTCTACCAAATGGAGTCAAAGGAGGATTGTCGCTTTTATCAGTAGTATCTTTTTCTGCATGACGAACGAGAATCACAGTAGTTTCTTTTTGTTGTTCTTCTTCTTGACAAGCGAAAAAGAATAAAAAAGGAAGAACATAAATAACGTATTTCATGATGTTAATTCGTTTCTTACAAAGATAGGATTAAATTTTGTTTGGTTCAAAAAATGTAACACCGAATTATTGAAAAGTAGCGGTTGATCAATATTTACAACATGTCCTGCATTCGGAATGACAATTAGCTGAACATTTTTCTGTAACTGAACGAGTTTTTTGATCGAAGGTAGAAACATATGGTCTTCTTTTCCCATTATGAATAAGGTCGGAATAGAAGAGGGGCGAAGACGAAAAAGTCGCAGAACTGGATTTAATTTAGAGGTAAGCGCAAACCAACGAATAAACTCTTTTTGGTACAATTTTTTTGCCTCATTAATGAAAATATTTCTTGATGTACGGTGAGATTTTCTTGGCATAATCACCCAAGCAAATAAACGATACAGCATTAGATAGGGAATGACTTTTCTGAATGTTTTTCCTAGGTGAATTAAGAGTTGTCCACGTAAGTTTATTTTCATAACAGCTCCGCCTAGAATCATGCTTTGGACACGATGTGGAAAACGCTCTGCTAAATCTCGAATTAAAATAGTACCCAATGAAATACCTATGAAATGCGAAGTTTTTATGCTTAGATGATCCAACACTTCTAATATATCATTTCCGAGTAATTCAAAGTTGTACGTCGAAACAGGTAGTTTCATTTTTGTTGAGTTTCCATGACCTCTTAAATCTATTAAAAGTAGGTTGTATTGTTTGGATAACGCTTTGATTTGTTTGTGCCAAATCGAACTGCTCCCACCTGCACCATGTATGAAGGTAACCCACTCTTGGTTTTCGAAATGTTTGAATACTTTATAGCTTAACATAAGCACATAACAATTGTACGTATTTTTATGTTTATGACTGAGGTGACATTTACACTCTTTATTATTCACAATTTGTACTGTATTATTTTAATTTGTACTACCACGGTAA
>SKHH01000240.1 GCA_007117055.1 Lishizhenia sp.
ATTGTTGATGTTTCCAACCCGAGTAATCCTCAGGAAGTTTTTTGGGTAGAAGGCCAACAAAGTCCATGGAGAGATCTTCATGTGTATGGTCAAAAAGCATACGTAACCACAGAAGCAGAAGATGGGTTACTTATCATTGATTTATCTCCGCTTCCTAATGGAGAAATCACCGAAACACAGCACTTTTTTGGTCATCCCGGGAAATCATGGCAAACAGCGCACAATTTATGGATTGATGAGCAAGGTTTCTGCTACATTTTTGGAGCAAATCGTGGTGTTGGTGGAGCTATCATTTACGATTTGAATTCGGATCCATGGGAACCTGATGAAGTTGGGTTTTTCGATGAATGGTACGTACACGATGGTTATGTTAGAAATGACACCATGTTTTTAGCACTTATCTATGAAGGTACATTTTCCATTGTGGATGTTTCAGACAAATCCAACCTCATTATTTTAGGAAGCCAGTCTACCCCTTCTAGTTTTACACACAATATTTGGCCTTCAGACAATGGAAAACATGTCTTTACAACGGATGAAGTGAGTGGTGGATATTTGGGTGCTTACAATATTGAAAACATCAATAATATACCCGAAAAAGACCGAATTAAAGTACTTCCGAGCGAAGGAATTGTGCCGCACAATACGCATTTTTTGGATGATTATCTAATTACGTCTTATTATGCTGCTGGAGTAACTGTCCATGATGTTTCCGATCCATCAAATATGGTTGAAGTAGGTCGATTTGACACCTATCCTGGGAATTCAACTTTCACCATTGGTTGTTGGGGAGCCTATCCATACCTTCCTTCTGGAATTGTATTAGCTAGTGATATCGAAAATGGTTTGTTTATCCTTCAACCTAATTATTTTAGAGCGGCTAGAATACAAGGAATAATTACCGACGCTGAAACAGGAAGCCTCATACAGGGAGTGTATTCTGAAGTAGAAAACCACGACCAGATAAACTATTCGACCCTTCAAGGTAATTATAAAAATGGAATTGCAGAAAGCGCTACTCGAAAAGTATACTTTTATAAATACGGTTACGAAGAAAAAGAAATAGATGTCGATTTTCAACTTGATGAAACCATTGAGCGAGATATTACACTAGCACCCATTCCCAGTTTTCCGTTAACCATTACCGTAAAATCAGCCACCAATGGAAATCCTTTACTAAACGCTTCTGTACGCCTTGTTTATAATGACACCATTGAACTCGAACAACAAACGAATGGATTAGGAGAGGTTAACTATGATTTATTTTACTCCGACAAATACGAATTATTTGTGGGGAAATGGGGGCATAAAACTACGTGTCAACAACTTGAAATCGATAGCAATACGCTAATACTTGAAATCTTTTTAGAAGATGGTTTTTATGATGATTTCACCTTTGATTTTGGATGGACAACCTTCGGAACGGCAGAACAAGGGCACTGGGAACGAGCTATTCCAATCGGCGCATTTAGTGCAGAGACTTGGGCAAATCCGAATACCGATAGTCCGCTGGATTGTGGAGATTACGCATATGTCACAGGAAACAGTGCTAATCCAGATATCAATGTTACCGAAGGAAATGTAGTGCTCGTCTCCCCTTCCTTTGATGCCACAAATTTGGAAGATCCACATGTGTATTATGAACGATGGTTTTTCAACTTTCATGGACCTCATCCACCCAATGACACCTTACGGATATTTTTGAACAATGGATTTGAAACCGTTGAAGTTGACAAGCAAGGAAAAGACCCAGATTTGTTCGGAAAATGGGTGCCCATATCTATTCCCATTCAAACATTTTTAACGCCTACGGAGAATATGTTTATTCGTATAGAAACATCAGATGAATTTATTACACGAAACATCGTTCAGGCAGGATTTGACCATTTCCAACTCACAGAAGGGAGTGTGCTTGAAATAAGCAATGCTGTTAATTCGGAACTCGTTATCTATCCCAATCCCTTTGACGAACAACTCACGTTAAAGGGACTGAAAAAAAATGAAACAATAAACGTCACTACAGCTCAAGGAAAAATAATACTTCAGTTTAAAACCGAGGAAACCACTACCACTATTTCAACTACACATTTCCCGAAAGGGATTTATTTCATACAAACAGAAGGTGGTGTAAAGAAAATGATTAAGCATTGATGGATAAAACGCGAGAATACACTCGCCCATACCTATCTACCCCTTCAGACAAACTGAAAAATGCTTCTGCTCCTTTTCTGAGTTCAGTGGCCTTAAAGGCTGTGAAGTCTAGGGTTACATTTTCGTAAGCTAAGGGAGTTAATTTATTTAATACTTTTCCAGATTGATAACGTTCAACCACTAAATCAGTATCTCCCACGCCAGCATTACAAATTATTGGAATGCCCATTGCCATTAATTCTCCTTGTTTCGTGGGGGAAGACGCTTTTTTAGAAAAAGTGGGACGGATAAAAAAGATGGAGAAGTCGAATAGTGAAAGGTGTAATGGAACATATTTATGTACCGTAGAAGTGAAGATTAACTTTTCAGTATCTATCCCTTTTTCGGCTGCTATTTGTATAATTGAAGTCGGTTGCTCTCCCGTAACAAATAAAAATTTTAATCGTGGATAACGGTCAGCCTGTACCTTAAAAAAATCAAGCATTTCATCCAACATGTACCATGTCCCAATGGACCCCACATATCCCATCACCATGTCATTACTGCTAATTCCTAAACTTCGCTTCAATTCCCTTTTTTGATGTGGATTAATGTTGGCCGGGTTAAATAAATCCAAATCTACACAACATGGAATAACTTCTATAGCCAACTCCTGATCTTGAAGCTTTTTCCATGAACGAATTTCATTGGCGCCGTTTTCGGTTAACGATATGGTATAATCTGCCTCCCTAAAATACTGAATTTCTTTCCGCTTGAAATAGTGATAAGCCCATTTAAAAATAGGATTACTGAGTTTCCAAATATTTCCCTCAACTCTTTCATCTGCCCAAAAACCCCGCATGTCAAAGACAAACTTTGTTTGAAACTTTTTTTTCATTATTTGCCCCACTAATGCAGCAACATAGCTCCTACAATGGATAATTTGGAAGGCATGCTGACGGTGTAGCTCAAAAGCTACGTTGAACATCTTTCGTATGTCTTTCAGCGTAGAAATAAGAGGCGGTTTTTTGGTGTATATCTGAGGGTGCCAACTAATCGCTGCTTTTTCGCATCTTTTAGCGATAATATCTTTTCCTGTTTCAAACCGCTCCGGTTTTTCAAAGCTAATTAAATGAAAAGCGTATCTTTTTTTTGTTAGACCTTCTAAATAAGGTAATACTTGAGATTGACCAAGTGGATCAGTCATTCCATCGTAAGATATGTAAAGGACATTGATTCTACTCATTCAAAAAATTTTTATGCTTATCGTGCCACTGCACTAACATCATCAACAACCAAAGCTTATTATACAACTGGTCTTCACCTGAGAGAAAACGCTTTTTAATTTTCTCGACCTGCTCAACGTCAATATGTAACGCTTCAAGTTTTTCAGAGGTCAGGTATTCGTCCAACATCCATTTCAGCTCTTTTGACATCCAAATACGAATTGGCAAACCAAATCCCCACTTGGGTCGATCAAAGAACTCCTTAGGGACATAATCAAATAATACCTGTTTCAATAAATATTTGGAATCATTTCCTTTCACTTTAAGCTTTTCATCCAAATTAACAGAAAAAGCCACCAGCTCATGATCCAATAAAGGCACCCTAGCCTCCAAAGAGGCTTTCATAGATGCTCTATCTACTTTTACTAGTAAATCATCCTTTAAATAATAGTGTAAATCAAAATAAGCTTGATCCTCTTTAGATGAAAGTTTTCTAGGTTTATTTAATTCGTCAAAGCTCAATGAATAAAATGACTTTCCCTTAAATACAGATCCTAGTTCTTTTTCAGAAAAAAAGTATTGTTCTGTTGAAAAAATATGACTTTTCATGTGAGTAGAAGGAGCGTAATCCAATACATCAGCTATTCGTTTGAATCGTGAGCTTGGCAAAGATTTAAAAATCCATTTCATGGGATGATGAAAAGCTCTGTAAAAAGGCGATTGTAAACGATCTGCCCATTGGTACATTCCATATCCTAAAAACTGTTCGTCTCCACCATCTCCAGTAAGCACCATTTTCACCTTTTCTCTTGCTAATTTCGAAACTAAAAAAGTAGGAATGGCCGATGCATCTGCAAAAGGTTCGTCAAACATTTCTCCCAGTTGAGGAATCAATTCCTGAGCATCTTGATGAGACACTGTAAATTCATGGTGTTCTGTACCTAAATGATTTGCAATAGCTTTTGCATGTTCACTCTCATTGTAAGAAGCTTCTTTAAACCCAATGGAAAATGTTTTTATGGGCTGATTATGCAAATCTTGTGCAATAGAAGCCACGGTAGAGGAATCTATGCCACCACTCAAAAACACCCCAAAAGGGACGTCACTTTTTAGTCTTTTAGAAATACTTTCCCTTAAAATTTGGTTCAATTTCTTCTTTGCTTCTTTTTCGTTTTTATACGTGTCAGCTAAAAGCTGATCATTTAACAACCAGTATGAGTTAAACTCTATACCATTTTCATCTACTCTTCCTCGTTGACCTGAGGGGAACTTATTGACCTCTTTATAAATGGAATGTGGCTCTGGAATGTAACCTAACCTTAAAAAATAATGCAACGCCCTATCATTAAGAGTAAATTTACCAAGCAAAGACTGTATCGCCGTAAACGATTTTAACTCAGAAGCAAAAGCAAACACGCCGTCTTTCCAATAATAGTACAAGGGCTTTATTCCCATTCGGTCACGATACAGATACAATTGATGTGAACTATGATGGTAAATAGCTATGGCGAACATACCATTTAATTTTTCCACAAATGTTTTACCCCAATGAATAAAAGCCATCAAAACGACCTCTGTATCTGAATCTGTTGTAAAATCGACCTGAAAAGATTTTTTTAACTCCTCTCGTAATGTTTCAAAGTTATAGATTTCCCCATTAAAAACCAAAGTATAATTGCCACAAGGACTTTTCATAGGCTGATTGGCAGCTTCGCTTAAATCAAGGATACTCAACCGACGATGCCCTAACCCACATCGATCATTGTCACTCAAAAACACGCCTTGCGCATCGGGACCTCTATGCGCAAGTTGCCTTGTCATAGATTCTACCCACTCTTTTTTGATAGGTTGATTAAGAGAAAATATACCTGCAATTCCGCACATACATAACTAATTTTGGTATAAAAGTATTTATTTTTTTAGAGCTTAACCTAATTCGCATTACAATTCTAAACCAAAGAAATAAACAAATTAAAAAAAGTGGTTTACAAAAACTATCTTTTTGAAAATAGCTACAGCTTAAAGATTTTGTTTATTTTCACATCCCAAAGATTTTTCACACCTATCGAGTTTTATGTTTATGAACTTGATAATCAAAGGTGTTGATGAATAAAACAAATGAAAAATGAGTAATACTTTACAATCAAAATCTGAGCTTTTCGGTCACCCCACGGGGTTATTTATCTTATTTTTTACCGAAATGTGGGAGCGTTTTAGTTATTATGGGATGAGAGGTATTCTTGTTTTATATATGGCTACCTCTGCAACAGCAATTGATCCAGGCTTAGGTTGGTCGAGCAAGGATGCCATTTGGCTTTATGGTTGGTATACTATGCTCGTGTATGTTGCCTCAATTCCTGGTGGTTGGGTTGCCGATAAGTTTTGGGGACAAAAAAAGACTGTTTTAATTGGAGGGCTCACACTTTGTTTAGGGCATGGTGTTTTAGCTATTCCTCAAGACTGGGCATTCTTTACAGGACTTTTCTTAATTATAGTGGGTGTAGGGGGATTAAAACCAAATATTTCAACCATGGTGGGAGGTTTATATCCCGAAGGAGACATTCGAAGAGATAGTGGATTTACTATATTTTACATCGGGATTAACCTAGGCGCATTTTTATCCAGCATCACCGTTGGTTTAGTTGCCTATTATTACGGTTGGCATTATGGCTTTGGACTTGCAGGAATTGGAATGTTATTAGGGCAATTTGTCTACATGTGGGGACAAAAATACTTAGTCGGTGTTGGAGAGTTTTCTGGTGGGAAAAAAGCAAGTAAATCCGAAAAAGAAGCCCGTAAAAAACCATTATCAAAAGTAGAGAAAGACAGAGTAATTGTATTACTTATTTCGTTCTTAATTGTAGTTGTTTTCTGGGGCGCTTTTGAGCAAGCTGGAGGACTAATGAACCTCTACACAGATGCTAAAGTAGACCGTTACATTGGTTTAAGTTGGTTGGAGGAAATTCCCGCAGCCGTATTCCAATCTCTTAATGCTGGTTACATTATTATTTTTGGAACTGCTGTTGGTGGATTTTGGGTATGGTGGAAAAAGAAAGGCAGAGAGTCTTCGTCTTTGTTTAAAATGGCGGTAGGAACTATCATCATGGGATTAGGATATATCTTTATGATGTTCGCATCCAAAGAAGCCAGTGCCGAAGCTTTTGGAAAAGCAGCTATGTTTTGGATCTTCTTAGCTTACTTATTTCACACAATTGGAGAGTTGTCTACTTCTCCAGTATCGCTTTCCTTTATTACGAAACTAGCACCTATGAAATATGCCTCCATTATGATGGGAGTTTATTTTGCAGCTACTGGTTTTGGAAATAAACTTGCTGGAAGCATTGGAGAGTCTGCACAATTAGAACACTACACTGCTGAAATGGTGGTAGAAAAAGAGGCTGTTTTTCCACTTATGCAAAAAGATTCGATTCAATTAAAAGCGCAAAACCGTGCAATTATTGTAAAATATGATTATCCGATCAATTTTGACAAAAATTTTAGTGTTAAAACAAGAGTTTATCCTGTGGATAATAATATCGTCTTTCAGAATATTGAATCCGAAGAAGATATTAGTTATGTATTCGACCTGGGAGAGCATAAAGAAGCTTTATTGGTTAAACTTAACAAGCGTGAGGTTACTCAAGAAAACCCTTTCCACGCTCGATTAAAATTCGAAAAAGATAGTGATGCTATTCAAGTACTCGAAAATAGAGGCGATGGTAAAAATTATCAAGCATCATTTGTACTAGAAGAGGAACAAAGTGCTCAAGAGTATAAAACTTTTATGTATTTAACTTTATTTACTGTTATATTCGGATTATTGTTAATTCTTTTCCTTAAGAAACTGAAGAAATTAACACATGGTGCGGAAGATAAGGAAGGTACAAATTATGAAGAAACCGAAGGGTTTGAAATAGCAGATAATTAAATTTTATTATATCATGAATACACATATTGAAGGCATGTTTAAAGATAAAGTACTTGGTCACCCAGCAGGACTATTTGTGCTTTTCTTTACCGAAATGTGGGAGCGTTTTTCATTCTATGGAATGCGTGTACTACTTGTGAACTTTTTGACAATGGCACTAGTAGGCTTTAACCCTGGTTGGGAGTGGAGTGCGGCGAATGCCGGAGCACTTTTCGGTACGTATGCCGGTTTACTCTACTTAACACCCATATTAGGGGGAATGATTGCTGATAAATTTACAGGATATCGAAATGCCGTATTAATTGGAGCAATTATTATGACGGCAGGTCACGCATCGATGGCACTAGAAACGGAATTTTCCATGTATTTCGGGTTAGGTTTACTTGTGTTAGGAACTGGTTTTTTCAAGCCGAATATCACCTCTATTATTTCGGATATGTATGAAAAACGCCCAGAGAAAAAAGATGGAGCGTTTACCATTTTTTACATGGGAGTAAATGCTGGTGCATTTTTTGGAATGATGTTGTGTGGTTACTTAGCGGAAAGAGTTGGTTGGAGTTGGGGGTTTGGTTTAGCAGGTATCTTTATGTTTTTAGGTACGCTACAGTTTTGGTTTTCTAAAAATTTATTTGGAACCATTGGAGCGAAACCTAGTGGGGACTACGAAGTAGAGCTTCCACAAAACATCAATGAAAAAAATACAGAAGAAGAACGTGCGGAAATTGCTGAAAAAATAGAAAGCGAAAAACGAAATCCGTACACTTTAATCGATAAAATATTAATTGCTATCACCTCATTTATTGGATTAGCGTATTTGATAAATGATCCAATGTCCAAAATAGGAGGATTTAACCTATTCCCTTTTGAAGTTAATGGATTAGGAGGACAATATGTTGTTATAATTATTGGGCTTATCCTATTCTTATTTTTGGTTACTTCAAGAATTATTCGATACACCAAAATCATTAGGGATAAAATGATCGCTTTTGTGATTTTTGCCTTCTTCACTGTATTCTTTTGGATGTCCTTTGAGCAAGGTGCTTCTTCATTAATTATATTTGCCAGAGATTCTGTAAACCGTGTAATGACGGGTGATGCTGCCACCATTTATAATATTGTAAATGCGTTATTAACAATAATTCCACTTGCTATTATCTCATGGGTATTGGTTTTACTTTGGAAAAAAACAATCAAGAAAATCCCATACTCTAATATTATTTTAGTTGTGTGTTTTCTGTTTATGTGGGGACTTGTGGGCTGGATGCTAAAAAGAGATTTTGATTCTCGTGCATACGTCGTAGCTTTTGACGCTATCGAAACTGTCGTAATTGATTCGGAAGGAAATGAAACAACCTTTTATTTTCCGATTTCCAAAGAAACTATTTTAGACGGCGATGAAATTATTGTTTCACATGAAGTAAATATTTCTGAACCCAGAGATTTTGAAGTTGGGGAAAAGATTAATGTGATTACCAAAAACAATGCAGAAACTGAGTTTGCCTATTTAAGCGACAAACGTTTAGACGGAGCTGTGAAAATTGGAAAAGAACTCAAACGAGATAATCGAGTAGTAGAAGCTACAGTAATGAAAATTAAAGACCGTGAAGTGGAGATTCCTGTTTCTTGGTTTAGTATTTTAAATTCTTTTTTCATTATCGCCTTCGCTTCGTTATTCTCGAAATGGTTTGACAGTAAATACAACCCTTCAGCAGCTGTAAAGTATGCACTTGGATTAATGATCATGGCTGTAGGGTTTGGCTTATTGGCGTACGGTTCACATGGTATCCAAGCAGGGGTAAAAGTGAGTATGATTTGGCTCGTATTGGCTTACCTCTTCCATACATTAGGTGAACTTTCCCTCTCCCCTGTTGGACTGAGTTATGTAAGTAAACTTGTACCTCCAAGAATGATTGCATTTATGTTTGGAATGTGGTACTTAGCCATTGCTATTGGTAACAAACTTGCCGCTGTGTTAGGGGGTGAAATCGAAAATATTACCGAGCAATATAGTCTGTCTACTTTCTTTTTAATCTTTACTATCGTTCCTGCCGCTGCTGGCGTGATTGTATTGTTACTAAATCCGCTATTGAAGAAACTCATGCACGGCATCAGATAAAATTAAATGTTCAAAAATTAATAAAAGCCCTTTGGATATAATTCATAGGGCTTTTTCTATTTTTACCACATGGAAAAAATTGAATTTAAACTAGAAGGTCCGCACATTGAATTGATTCAACTTCTAAAAGCTACAGGAATTGCCCAAACAGGAGGTCATGCTAAAATGATCGTAACCGAAGGAGAAGTCATTCGAAATGGAGAAGTCGAGTTGAGGAAAAGAGCAAAGGTTATTGTGGGGGATAATCTGGTTGTCGCTGATCAAATTCAAATTACTATCTCCTAGCAGAAGTCAAAACAAAATACTTTTCTACACCCATAACCATTGATAAAAAGCAACTTAAGTGTTAAAAACCTCCAGATAACAAACTAACTTGTTGAAAACTATTTGTATTGTGTAAGACTTTTAGTATTAATTTAGAGATTCAAAAAATTAAATAACACTATGAACATGAAAAAAACTTGGGCAACTTGCTTGCTCGTGAGCTTATTTGTGTCTCCTTTCACCTTCTCACAATTGGAAGAAGACCTTACACCGGAAGAACAAGCCTATCGGGATTCGATCGCGGCATTAAATGAAGAAAACGCGGCTATTGCGGCTAGTCAAGAGGCGTATAATGCAGGTATTAAATTGTTTAACGAAAAAAAGTTTGATCAGGCTATTGGTAAGTTTGCTGCATCGATTCAATCCGACCCTAATTTCACCGCTGCTTATTACAACAAAGGTGTTTCTGAAAATGAAGTAAATAAATATTCAGATGCCGTAAAAACCTTAACTACTTTAATAGAAAAAGACCCTGACTACTCAAAAGCTTACTTTCAGAGAGCTCGGGCTTTTCAAGGTTCAGGAGATTATTTATCCGCTGAATTAGACTATCAAAAAAGTATTGAGCTTGAACCAGAAAACCCAAAAGCGCATTACAACTTTGGCACACTTCAGTTTTTGCAAGAAAACTACGATGACGCAATAAAATCTTTCACAAAAACTATTGAATTAAAAGGAAACGTGGTATATGCCTACAACGACAGAGG
>SKHH01000009.1 GCA_007117055.1 Lishizhenia sp.
ACCTAGCTTGCGGGTTAGATGTCTGGGCTTCAAACAAATTAATTACTGTAAATCGTTATTTAAAAACACAAAGCTTCCCTAAAATTATTCAAATTGATTTTGAAAAACTTAAAGATTTTGACTGGCAAAATGCTTATGACAAATCAAATTACGACTATTTAGCAAGTCCATATTTTTACGAGTCTGTTTACAGTGGAATATATTCTGAGATTACAAATGAATAAAATTCTGTACATAGGTCAGTTTTCTGATGGAACCACTAGCCGAATGCGTGGAGAAGCAATTAGGGAGTTGCATCAACCTGAAACCTTCCAAGTTATTGATACTAATGTCGTCTTTAATACCATAAATAGAGTTTATAGAACAATCGGCTTTAAATGGAAAATAGGGCCATTATTAAAAAAGATAAACAAACTTATTCTAGAACAAACAAACAATCAAAACTATGATTTAATTTGGGTGGATAAAGGGATTTATCTCTATAAGAATACAACGAAAACTTTAAAGGGAAAAACAAAACGACTTGTACACTATACCCCCGACACAGCGTTTTACGGAAATAAATCTCACCATTTTTATGACTCTATTAATTACTATGACTTTTTGATTACAACAAAATCTTTTGAACAAAAAAATTATGAAGAGCTTGTTGATAAAAGTAAGTTGTATTTCTTGCCTCAAGGGTTTAACAAAGCGCTACATCAGCCAGTTACATTGTTCGAAAACAAAAAACATGGTGTTACCTTTATAGGTTTAAATGAGCCACATCGAGAAGAAATAGTTTCTCTTTTGATTAAAAACCAAATCCCTGTTTATCTCGCTGGCAAAAACTGGAGGTCTTTTATAAATAAAAATAAAAGTGATTATTTACATTTTTTAGGAGAGGGTCTTTTTTCTGAAAAATATGTTCAAACGATTTCTTCAACCTATTTTTCTATTGGTTTATTGTCGAAAAGATTTCCTGAACTGCATACTACAAGAACCTTTGAAATTCCAGCATGTGGCACGGCATTGATAACTGAAAGAAATGTAGAGATTGATTCATTTTATGAGGACAATGAAGTAATAAAATATTCTTCTCTTTCTGAAATTATAGAAAAAATAAACTATTATTCGAATCATCCCGAAAAACTAAAAACACTGATTGAGAAAGGCAATAAAAAAGTACTAAATGGTGACTTCGATTATTTTAACCAAATGAAAAAATTCTTTGAAGAAGTTTACAATCATAAAACCCTTGAAGTTCAATAAGCTATAAGTCAAAATGTACATTTGGACATTAATCGGGTTAGTTTCTATTGCACTTGTATTTTACAAGTTTCTTCATGGATTAGGTAAAACTTTGCCATTTTTAGAACTTCTACTTCTTCTTGCTGGATTACAATGGATTGTAGGGGCTTATATTGAATACCAAACGCCTTTTGAGCATTACAAGTATTATATGTATGTCAAAGAAGAAGAATACATGGGTTTTGTCGTTCCTGCCTATTGTTGTTTTTCATTTGTATTACTTTACTTTTCATCTAAGTTCGGGTTTAATCAAATAAACATTGAAAAACTCGCAAATTATAGTGACTTCGCTATTAAGCTTTTGCTTTTTTCCCTGATTATAGATTTCACCTCTTCGTTTGCACCACCACAATTAAAGTTCGTTTTTTTCCTAATAGCCAACATGAAATATGTAGCGGCCATAATCTTATATTTTTCTTCTGTTGATTGGCATAAATATGTTCTATATGGTGCGGTTGCTATATTGCTTTTTCGATCTTTGAGTAGTGCGATGTTTCATGACTTTCTGCTTTGGTCAGTCTTCTTTTACATTTTTTGGTCCTTTCAAAAGAAACCATCCATCGTTTTGAGTTTATCAATTCTTCTGTCTGGATTCTTAATAAGCACTGTTATTCAGTCTGTTAAATCTGACTACAGATCGGTCATTTGGGCTGAACAAGGTTTTTCAGGTAATAAAACAACCTTGTTTTTAGATATTTTAACTGCTAAATTATCAGGTGGTTTATCAGATGACCAAGAAGATAATGAAGCTTTAAATGTACGACTAAATCAAGGCTGGATAATTAGTGCAGTAATTGATCATACCCCAAAAATAGAGCCATTTGCAAATGGAGAAACGATAAAGGAAGCTGTTTTTGCTACATTACTTCCAAGAGTACTATACGAGGACAAAAAACAAGCGGGTGGAGTCGAAAACTTCGAGAGATTTACCGGTCTATCATTATCATCTGGTACTTCCATGGGGCTAAGTATTTTAGGTGAGGCTTATGCAAACTTTGGAAAAAATGGTGGTGTAATCTTTATGGGTGTTTGGGGAATCACACTAGGGCTTATATGGCGATTTCTAACTGTTCAAACTAATCGGAATAGTATTTTTCTGTTTTTCATTCCGCTATTTTTTTTACAGGCTGTAAAAGCTGAAACAGAACTTGTTGTAGTATTTAATCATTTAATTAAAGCTATTCTGCTTGTTTTTTTAATGATTTTTTTTGCTTCTAACATGCTGAATATTCAACTCGAAAACCAGAGCAATGAACATTAATTTCATTTTTCGAAAACCTAAACAAAACTTTTACAGTATTGAAAAAGTGTTTACCGAGCTGGTGCAACACCTCACCAAAATGCAAGGTATAAATGCCACAAGTGTTGAGGTGAAAGAAACCGGAGGCAGCCCCTCAACCATTATAAAAAACCTGAAGGCGTATAAAAGAAATAAAGACATTATCGTTCATATTACAGGA